>DATFRK010000589.1:0-6152 GCA_035263325.1 Pyrinomonadaceae bacterium
CCCCGCTGATGCTGCCACCACGCGTCTTAATTTGAGTGGTGGTGCTCCAATATGAATTCAATAGGTCCTAAGTCAAAAGATCAGCGGGGGTGCGCTTAGTGGTCCGAGTCGCTAGTTGAATAGGCAAGCCGCTTACCCCCTTCCCAACCTGCGCAATGTTTGTGAGTTGAGTAGGCAATGCGCTCCCCCTTCCCAACTGCGCATTTCTGGTTAATTGAATAACGTCAATTTAGTGGGTCGGAGCGAGGCCGATGCGGTGGATCAGTTTCTTAAAGCGTGGCTCAGCACGAAGACCGTCGAGTTTTGGTTCCACCTGCAAGCACACTGATTCCCAAGCGCGATCCTCAACCGCTCTTTCGATCCAGCTAAGCGCCTGGTCATTGTCTTGTAGCCCAACATAGATGACCGCAATTTCATACGGCGAGACGTAGTGTTTCTTCGACAATCGCAACAAGCGGTTCAACTCGATCTCGGCATCGTTCCTCCGGCCTGAGATTGCATATGTATAACCGAGCTCCGAAACCATCTTCGTGCCCCCGCCGGAAAGTGACACCGCCTTCTTGAAGGTAGCGATTGCCTCTTCGTACATCTTCTTCTGCTGATAGGCCCACCCGAGGTCCCAGTAGGTGAGGGTAAAGTGAGGATCGAGTTCGAGGTTCTTCCGGCTGTGGTAAATAACTTCGTCATACTGGCGCGCGAAGTAACAGACAAAGCCAACGATCGCGCCGATGATCAGGGAAGGCGGATCAAGATCTTGCGCCTGTTTGATTTGTGCCAGTGCCTCCTCGTGCCGGCCGAGAGCCGTTAGGAGTTTTGCGTACCACTGGCGCGCCGGAGTGTAGGTGGGATTGAGCTTGATGGCCTGTTTGAATTCCTGTTCTGCCGAAATCCAATTCCAGTCAGACATCATCTCGACGAGGGCCAGGGAAGCGTGGGCCTCGGCCAGCTCTTCATCCAGTTCGCGCGCTTTCGCCACTGCCTCTCTAGCCTTCGGATAGAACTCTTTGGGCGAGAAGCCACTGAAGAAGCTGAGCATATTGTAGCAATCAGCGAGGCCAACGTAGGCCAACGCATAATCAGGATCCAACTCGGTTGCCAGGCGGAAGTGCTCACACGCTCGTTCAAGGTCTTCAGCTAATCGCTTGTTCCAGAAGTAACGACCCTTCAAGTACGCACGGTAGGCTTCGCTATTCTCTGTATGTCGTTTGGTTAGTTGTTTGCGCTCTTCACCGCTCAACTTCAACATCAACGCTCTGGTAATTTGCTCTGAGATGGTGTCCTGCACATCAAAGATATCTGTGAACAGGGCGTCGAATTTTCCCGACCACACTGACGATCCATCCCTGACGTCGACCATTTGAATCGTGACGCGAATGCGGTGATCAGCTTTCTGAACCCAACCTTCGAGAAAGAAATCGATGCCCAGCTTTCGTCCCATTTCCAGCGGGTCTTGTTTCATTCCGCTCTGCGTTAGGACTGTGCTGTTTGAACGAACGACAATCTGCCTGATACCGGCGAGTTTGGTGATCAATGCTTCTGAAATGCCAATGCCCAGGTAGTCCTCATTTTGCGCGGTGCTGATGGTCCGAAAAGGGAGCACGGAGATGGTTCTCGTCAGAGTGACTGATTGGACGCGTTCCTCTTTGGCGTCATTGCTCAAACCTGCGTCCATGAGAGCGTCAATTGAATGAACTGCCGCCTTCGCTCCCCACACCTCATTCACCGGGGCGACAAAGCAATAGCCTCGTTTGGGAATCGTCACTACGTATTTGTGTTCCACTGGACTTTCACACAGCGCTTTTCTCAGGGAAGAGATGATCACCGTGAGGTTGTTCTCTTCGACCGCCAGATTGGGCCAAAGCAAACGCATGAGTTCATCTTTGTCCAGCACGGTCCCATGGTGCTGCACCAGCGCCAACATCAGATCGAATGCTTTGGGAGTCAGCGGTACCTGGGCTCCGTTGCGCCAGAGCAAACGTCGGATGACATCCAGGCGAAAGGACTCGAATTCGTAGAAGTGTCCAACTTGTTCGACACTCTCGAGCATAAGGAATCTTAAGAAAATTTAGCGTCTCTTAAGGACTTTCTTGACTGGGGACAATATAACAGGACGAGATTAGATGCCAAGCCATTATTAGATCGCGTTTCAGGACAACTAGTTCCCCATTTCTGCCGGAGGCGTTGCGCGATTCCTCCGCTAACTTAAAGCGAAACGGTCGAAAATCAGACAGGCGCAGCAGGTCTGAGGCTTAAGCCATTTAAGTCAACTCGAAAACCCGGCCGTTTTTGGTGATGAAGCGCAAGGAGAAAGCCATGAGAATTCTCAAAAACGGTTTGGTCAGCCTGGCGTTGTTGGTTCTTAGTCTCCCCTGTCTCGGGCAAACAGCCTCGACCGGCGCCCTCTCCGGCACCGTCAGTGATCCCACTGGTGCGGTAGTAGCAGGCGCCAAAGTCACGGCGACCAATGAGTCCACTGGAGAAACTCGCGCGACCGTTTGTGCCGGCGATGGGACTTATCGCGTTCCGCTCTTACCCCCGGGTCGTTATCGTTTGGAAGTGACCAGCACCGGATTCAAGACTGCAAATCTTCCCGGCATCACAGTGGTGGTAACGGAAATCAGCCGGCTAGACATTCAGCTTGAAGTTGGGGCAATGACCGAGTCGGTCCAGGTTCAGGCAGCAGAAGAACTGGTGCAAACTGAAACGAGTGCCCGAGGGCGTGTCGTCGACGGCACCGCGATCGTTAACTTACCGCTTGTCTCGCGCAACTATACGCAAATCATCGGCTTGTCACCGGGAGTGACAGCGGGAGTAACGAACGCCAGTGAGATTGGTCGTGGTAGTGGCGGATTGGGTGGCACGGGTGTTGGGTTTTACGCGCACGGCGATCGTTCCTACGACAACAATTTTCAGATGAATGGGCTCGGCGTAAATGATGTTTTCCAACAGGGAACGACCAGTGGTGGTGTGCCCATTCCGAATCCTGACACGATCCAGGAGTTTAAGGTTCAGACCACGCAGTACGACGCCGCCTTTGGTCGCAACGCCGGCGCGAACGTGAATGTCGTGACTCGCGGTGGAGCGAATCAGTTTCATGGCTCAGTTTTTGAGTTTTTCCGCAACACGGCACTTAACGCAAACAATTTCTTTTCCAACGCGAACGGGCAAAAGAAGCCAGTGTTGAATCAGAATCAGTTTGGCGGCACTCTCGGTGGTCCAATAATCAAGCAGAAGCTATTGTTCTTTGGATCTTACCAGGGTACGCGACAGGTCAACGGCGTTTCGAGTTTGCGTACAGTGTTGGGTCCGCCGCTCACAAACGATCGCAGCCCGCAGGGAATCGCCGCTGTGTTCTATGGCCCGGGTTCCACTCCCGCCGATCGCCGTGGTGTTTTCCAAAATATGTTGGGTGGAGCTGGTCCAGCCATCGCTCAGGATGGTTCCAATATCAATCCAGTCGCACTGAAGCTGTTGCAGCTGAAGCTACCGGATGGCAGCTTCCTTGTTCAGACGCCGCAAACGGTGAGTTCTACCGGACCACTGCAGAGCCGTGGTTCTTCAACCTTTAGCACCCCGTCACGCTTTGACGAAGACCAGTACATGCTCAACCTGGATTGGCTCTACAGTTCCAGGACTACTTTCAACGAGCGCTTCTTCCTGGCGTCCAGTAACCAGACCGTCGCTTTTCCGGCCGCTAACGTTCCAGGTTTTCCCAATCATTCGCAAAACTATTTCGTGAGTGGCTCGATTGGTCATAGCTATGTATTCAGTCCGAAGCTGCTGAACCAGGTGCGCTTCGGCTTCAATCGCATACGGACCACCACCAGTCAGGATACCCCTTTCACTTTCTCGCAAATTGGGGTCACATCGTCGTTAGAGAACAACGACCTGCCGAACATTGGCATCCAGGGTTCTTACACTCTGTCAGTAGCACCGCCAGGACAGCGTGTACAAGATTCGTATCTGCTCACTGACGATCTGTCATGGAACAGGGGTAACCACAGTCTTCGCTTTGGGGGCGGTTTTACGCGCACCCTACGTGACTTCACCCGCTTTCGCCAGCCGGGCCAGTTGATCATTTTGAGTTTTCCTGACTTTCTGTTGGGGCTGAATGGTCCACAAAGTGGCACCGGTATTTTCAGCAATATCTTCGGCTCCGTGGATCTCACGGGTCTCTTCGATCGCAAGGTTCGTCTGTGGGAAGCCAGTGCCTACGCGCAGGACGACTACAAGGTGTTGCCGCAACTAAGCCTGAACCTCGGACTACGCTATGACTTTCTGCCGGCAATCACTGAGGACCTCGGTCGCTTTAGCAATGTAGATCCAACTCTGCTCAACCCAACGCCACCTACGGCGGGCACGTTGGCGGGAATTGTGGTCGCGGGAAATTTCTCGGGCACCGTACCGGCAGGCGTCACCCAAAGACCGGACGACACCATTATGAATGGCTTGGGCCGGCACGCGTTTGGTCCAAGACTGGGATTCGCCTTGCAAGTCTTACCGCATTCGTCTCGCATGGTTTTGCGCGGTGGCTATGGCGTCTATTTCTCCCGCATTACCGGTCAGGTGCAAACTCAGAACACCACCTCACAACCGTTTGGGTTGTTAAGAATCTCGGTAGGACCACCGTTTAATGCGGCTGCGACTTTTGCCAATCCGTTTGCCGCGCCAATTCCCGATGAATCATCGTATCCGAGGTTCGTTTCTTACACTCCCACAACCGCCTTGACGGTAAATGCCGTCGATCCGAATGTGCGCCCGGGTACGATTGAGCAGTACAGCCTGAGTCTACAAACCCAGATCGCGCGCAACTATTTGTGGGAAGTTGGCTATGTAGGCACTCGAGGTACTGACCTGCTGCGGATGGTTTCCGTCAATCAGGCGTTGCTTGCCAGCCCAGGCAATCCGATTCGCGGCGTAACCACAAACACTGTCGGCAATATTCCCTTGCGGGTTCCGTTTCAAGGTTGGACCGCCTCGGGTCTGCAGCAAGTGCAGAGTAAGGGCAGAATGCGCTACAACGGCCTGGAAACCAGCCTGACCAGGCGATTCACCAATGGCGTTCAGTTCCTTGTCTCTTACACCTGGTCGAAAACGCTCGACACCGAAGGCGCCAACGTCGATTCAAATTCTTCGGCAGTTGCCGGCATCGGCAACCAGAATGACGACCGGGCTCGCTATGGACCAGCTAACTTTAGTCGCCCGCATCGATTCATCGTCAGTTATGTTTACGAGTTTCCCTGGTTCAAAAACGCCCAGGGTCTGAAACGGGTACTGCTGGGGAACTGGAGTGTTTCCGGTGTGACTACTTTCCAGGCTGGTCATCCGCTTACGCTCACCGGTAACAATGCAAACAATGTGTTTGGCATAACAACTGATCGGGCCCAGCTGGCGCCCGGGTGCAGTTATGCTGACCTCAGTACGTCAGGATCAGTCTCTCAGAAACTGACCAACTTCTTTAACGCGAATTGTGTCAATCGGCCGAATCTGAGCGCTCCATTGAGCGGGTCCAATGCGGCACTCTGGCCAATCATCGGCAACGATGGTCGCGGCACCGACTTTGGTAACAGCGGTGTCGGGGTCATTCGCGGACCAGATCAGCGCAACTTCGACTTTGCCCTGATCAAACGAACCGTGACCGGGTGGCCCACGGAAGTTGCCAATATCGAATTTCGGACGGAGTTCTTCAACGCCTTCAATACCCCCCAATTTGCAGATCCGGATACGACAGTCACAAATGGAACGTTTGGCAGAATAACTGCTACCAGCGTTGGACCACGTCTGATCCAGTTTTCGCTGAAGTTGAACTTTTAATGCAGGAGTCCGCTGCGGTATTCCGACTGAAACTTTCAATCTCTCCATGCTTTAAGAGACTGTGTCAAAAAAACCAGATACCACCGGCTTTAGCCGCGTGGTCCTTCAATTTCAGCCTAGACACGGTCGTCGGCGAAACGCGAGAGAGATACCACCGACTTCAGTCGCGTGGAGTTTCAATTTTGGCCTTCTATCTGAATACAAAAACGGCAGAAACTGAAACTCCACGCGACTGAAGTCGGTGGTATCTGGAAGAAAATCTTGAGTTCCTTGACTAGGCTGAAATTGAAGGACCACGCGGCTAAAGCCGGTGGTATCTGGTTTTTTTGACACAGTCT
>DATFRK010000590.1:0-3333 GCA_035263325.1 Pyrinomonadaceae bacterium
CAAGTACAAGAGTCACCGCGCCGACAAAGAGTATTGAGTTAACCGGCGTCTTGTATTTCGGATGAAGGCGTGTGAACCAGTGCGGCAACAGGCTGTCCCAGCCGGCCACCATTGGCAGTCGCGTGTTACCGGCGAAGTAAATGCTCATTAAGGCAATCTGCCGGACGACGACGCCAAGGATCGTGAGGGAAATGAGCTTGCCAACCCAGCCGAATGGACCAAAGCCGAGCGACAGAACCTGAGGTATCGGTCCGATCAAATCAACATTTGCCGGCGAAACAAAAGCGAGTACGGAACTCGTGCCCAGAATAAACATCACCGCAATGATGGGAGCGGCGATAATGACTGAGCGACCAATATTTTTT
The DNA here is from genome assembly GCA_035263325.1 of Pyrinomonadaceae bacterium. GTDB lineage: Bacteria > Acidobacteriota > Blastocatellia > Pyrinomonadales > Pyrinomonadaceae > PSRF01. The sequence continues at coordinate 366 of DATFRK010000590.1, forward strand.
GCCGGGGCCTTCGTTTCTCCCGCGAGGATGGCGATGTATTCAAACCCGGTCAGCGCGCCTAACGCGAGCTTGCTGAAGACATTGATGTTGTATGCCGAAACAATCGGAAACTTCATGGTGAAGGGATGATAAGAGTCGATCGTGCCGCGTGAGAGTGCGTAAAACGGTAAAAGGATCAACACGGCAAAGGTGATCATCAGCATCAGGCCGCCGGCGTTGTGCACCCATTTTCCCAGCGCCAGCCCCCGAATTGCGGCCAGTATCATGCCTACAACGAGGATGCAGCTAACAAATGTGATCAGGCCTTTTGCTTCTTTCATCCAGGCCGCGCTTGGTCCAATCGCGTAGGAGAGGTTGGTGGTCACGACCAGGCCGATGCCGGCGAGAATAGAAATGGCAAAGACCCAAAGATTCCAGGCGACCATAAAGGCGGCCAGGTCGTTGAAGGCAAACTTGGTCCATTGATATAGACCGCCTTCGAGCGGCATGAGGCGGTTGAGAAAGATTACGACGCCAGCCAGCGGCAGATAGAAGGTGAGGATGGCCAGGAGCCAGTAGAAGTTTTGCTCATCGCCCAGTTTGGCAGCATGGCCCACCCAGATGGTACCCACGACAAAAACAACCTGGGTGAGAACAAGGTCGAAGAGGCCTAACTCCTTTTTGAAAACGGCGCTCCGCTGTTCGACCTCACGTTCAAGTGCTGTCCTGTTGGCGGAGACTGAGTTGTTAGAGTCAGGCCTACTTGGCATTGCCGATTGGTGATTGCCGATTGATTCCGACCAATTGGCATTTAGCCCATTGGCAATCGGCAACTACGCTGCAGAAGTGTGATCGTGAATGATCTTCCAACCGTTCTTAGTCAACCTGAAGATCAGGCTGAACGTGCCATGCGGTTGATCATTGGCACGCTGCAAATGCCAACGGCCCAGCACCACCGCTGAATCTTTTCCGAGCAAAGTTATCTCCAGATCGGAAAAACTCAAGGTACCCATCTTTTCTCGCGTGCTGTAGCTTTTCTTGTAGCGATCGAGCACAGTTTGCCAGCCGCGAGTGACGCTGTCGCCGGAGACGAAGACTGTTTCGCTGGACCGGTCGTAACCGTCCATATAAGCCTCGATGTCGCCGCGGTTCCAGGCATCACGTTGGGCTTCGATAACAGCCCGAATCGCAGCCATGTTTTTAGAGTTGGTTTTCTCTTGTGACATCGCCAAATTCGGAATCAAGAGAACTACTGTGAGCAGCGAGAATGCGCGGAGCAGGTAGTCTTTCATATGAACACCGTTACGTAAGACCAGATGTTTAGCACACCAGCAAAATGTGTCGAGAGACTGGAAGGCGCGGCATGTATAACACGCCAGCTTGCTTTGACGCTAGGCGCAACATCCTTGCTGTTGCTACTGGAAGTACCGGTAGTGACCCGTGATCTTCCAGGCAAAGAGCACGTCTTCCACTCTCGCACCGGCACCCATATTGTGAATCACCAAACAACGCTTTTCTGATTCCGACCAGAAGTTCGTCACCATGCCAATGTGATCGAGCCCATGGCCCAAATCCCACGCCACCACATCACCTGGTAGATACTCGTCCTTGTTGCCACTGACTGGAAGCGACTTGCCGGCCCTGGCAAAGTAAGTCATCAAGTTTAAGACGCGACGGTGATCGATATTCGCGTCCGGCGAGCTCGTGCCCCACTTCCTGGGATACTCAGCCCACGCCCGGCCCATGTCTTCATGGACCTCCTTTTGCAGGTCGACGCCGGCGTTTCGGAAGGCGCGCACCAAAACATCCGAACAAACACCAGTCTCTTTGGGAACATCACCCAGCGGATAATCCAGTTTCACATATGAAGGATCGTAGCCCGTCGTCACACCGGCCTGGCTAATGGCGCCATCAATAAGTTCTTTCAAATGTGGAGAGGCATTGGCTGGCAGTGGCTTGAAGATTGGATGTTCGGGTAACGCGGCGGTTGACTTCGGCCCAGAAACCCGTTGCTTACAACCGCCCAGACATAGTAACAAGGTGAGGCCCAGGATCAGTTTCTTGTTATTCATACGCTTGCCTGACCAACCAATCTTTCACATCAACGCGCATCTCGGGAACAAAATCATGCGTCGCGTCATAAGACTTGAACACCACCGACTGACTGCGGAGTCGCAACTGACTTTCGTAATCGGCCACTCGTTCGGGTGGATAGAACTGATCGCGGGACCCGGCGAGGTGGAAGACTGCAGTCTTAGTTGGTTTATAACTTTCGCTGGTTGTCCAATCACCGGGCATGCCGCCACAAATACCGACTACGCCACGTAAAAGGTCGGCGTGAGTGAAAGCAAAGCGATAATTGAGCGCGCACGATTGGGAGAAACCAAGCAGAAAAATCCGGTTGCGATCGACATGCCCTTCGTTCGTTAGCAGAGCAATCAGATCCAACAACGCCCGGTGATGCATGGCCACCGATTCTTCAGGGCGGAAATTTGTCAGCCAGCCAAAGCCAAATCGCAGCGGACCGCCTACCTCTTTTGGCTCTCTCATGTGCTGATGAAAGCCCTGCAGCGAGGCGATCACAAAATCGGCCGGGGCCATTTGCTGAGCTTCGCGCATCATCTGTTTTTTGTTTGCTCCATACCCGTGAAGCGCGAGCAAAAGAGGGGCCGGTTTCTGCTCGGGTAACTTCAAGTCGTAATAGAGTTTGGTTTGGGCCGGCAGTGTCTGGTCCAGGGATAAGTTGTCGACAGTGGTCATGACGTCATTCTGTGGATTCTCAGGTTGGTGTCAATGGCAGAAACACTTCACGGCCTACCAACTCGCCCCTTCGGTCGATAGAAGAGTGAGCCCTCCTTGACAGCCGGGCTACTGCACCGGCAATGCCAGATTGGTTTTGTCACTTCGTTGAGTAATTGTTACGATGGTTTTAAGTTTCAGATCGGTTCGGCAAAACAAATCGAAGAGGTGTTTGTTATGAAGTTTCCGG
>DATFRK010000591.1:0-3149 GCA_035263325.1 Pyrinomonadaceae bacterium
AGACGCGTTGAAAGTTAAAACTGACAATCTGTCTTTCGACCAGAACAGTGAAGTGGCGCAAACCGATGCGCCAGTGAATTTCGAGCGCGAGAACGTGACGGGAAAGTCTCTTGGTGCAGTGGTCGAGCAGAAGGCTAAGAAGCTGGAATTGAAGAAAGATGTCGAAGTTACTGTAACGCCCAAGCCAGCAGATGCCGCTGCAAAAAATTCGCTTCGTTCGCGTCCTGTAACGATCAAGGCAGCTCAAGGCATATTCGAACAAGAAACCCTGAGGTTGAGTTTCTCAGGCGGGGTGACGGCGGAACAAGAACTCCACATCATGAGCGGCGACACGCTTAATGCTGTGCTCAACAGCGAAAAGAAACTGCAAAAAGTCGAAGTCCGCGGCAACTCCTACTTGCGTGTCATGGATCCGGGGCGCGCTGCGGAAATGCATGCGACGGACATGGACTTCTTCCTGGACAACGATCAACGCCTGGAACGAGCGACCGCGACTAAAGATACTGTGGGTCGCACCCTCGATGCCGATGCGGATATGCAAATCACTGGAGCAAATACACTCGATGTTTTGTTTCAGGCCCAGGACCAGCGCAGCCTCTTAAAGGAGATGAACGCCGGCGGACGTTCCGTTGTTAGTCTCTCTGCTCCAAAGTCCAAGGCGAATGATCCCCGAGCTGCCAGCAAACGGCTAACGGCAGACGCGGTAAAACTCTCCTGGCGTAGTTCTGGACGAGATCTCGAAAAGGCTGAAGCGGTCGGAAATGCCGAGTTGTATGTCGAACCGGTAGTCAAAGGTGGACGCGCTGATAAGAAAACTTTGACTGCCTCGCGCTTTGACTGCGACTTTTTTGAGGGCGGAAATCTGGCGCGGAATTGCGTTGCCTCAGGTGGTACCAAGGCCGTGATCGATCCCTTTCAACCTTCGCCCAAGCGAGGCACGCGGGTCATACAATCGCAAACCATGACCACTGTTTTCGTCAAAGACACCCAGGACATTGAGCGCGTCGATGCGCAAGGTGACGCGAAGTTCAATGAAAACGATCGCCACGGTATGGCAAGCAACGCGTCCTATACTGGTGCCGACCAAACAGTTCGGCTGCGTGGCGGCGAGCCCACAGTTTGGGATTCACGCGGCCGTACCAAAGCGGTAGAAATTGACTCTGATCTAGAAAACGAGGTCTCCTACAGTCGCGGCAAGACGGCTACGACTTACTACAGCCAGGAACAGACCAACGGGGCGACTCCATTTTCCAAAACCAAGAGTCCGGTCTATATCGTCAGCGACAAGGGCGAGTTTCATCACGATACCGGGCTGGCAATTTACACGGGCAACGGCCGCGCCTGGCAGGACGACAACTTCGTGCGCGGCGATACCTTGAACATCTACGTTAATGACAAAAAAATGACCGCCGTCGGACGCGTCCAGAGTGCAATTTACAATAGCAAGCGCCGCGTAGATGGCAATACGACTATCGTGCCGGTATTCGCGACGGCAGATAACATGTTGTACACCGACCCGGAACGAACCATCCATTACGACGGAAATGTTGATATCAAGCAGGGCACTGACAGGATGACTGGTGGACTTGCGGACATCTATCTTTCCAAAGACACCAACGAGATGGAGAAGACCATCGCGCAAAGAAACGTAGTGCTCACCCAACCCACCCGAAAAGGGACCGGTGATTGGGTAGAATATACTGCCGCTGACGACGTGGCTATTCTTAAGGGAAATCCGGCGCGCGTCGACGACACCGAGCAAGGCACTACGGAAGGCAATCGTTTGACCCTTTCGATACGAGACAGTAAAGTCACCGCCGACGACACTCGTGGGCCACTTTCCCCCGGCAGAGTTAGGTCTACCCACAAGATTAGAAAGCCCTGAATTTCACGCCAGCACATGCAAGTGGAAGATCTGGATATCGAGAAACAACCTGCCACCAGGACCAGTCCCAACGGGCAAGGTGCGTTTGCGCCAGGGCCGTCTACTACGGCGCTCAGAAGTTCGCATTTGGTGAAGAATTATGGGCGGCGCCGCGTTGTCGATGACGTCAGTTTGCAAGTCGAAAAAGGTGAAGTGGTTGGGCTATTGGGGGCCAACGGTGCGGGGAAGACTACTACCTTCTACATGATTGTGGGCCTGGAAAGACCTGATGGTGGCAACGTAATTTTAGGTGAACGCGATGTGACGAAGTTGCCGATGTACTTGCGCGCTCGCCTGGGCATTGGTTATCTGCCGCAGGAGCCGAGTGTCTTTCGCAAGATGACCGCTGCGCAAAACATTCTTGCGGTACTCGAGACCATGGGCCTACGTCGTCGCGAGCAGCTTAAACGTCTCGAGGAACTGTTGGAAGAATTTGGCATCAGTCACGTGCGGAATACGCGTGGCGACGCTCTATCAGGTGGCGAGCGACGCCGTACCGAGATTGCCAGAGCCCTTGCAACCGAACCGCAATACATCCTGCTTGACGAACCTTTCGCCGGCATTGATCCCAAGGCAGTCGATGACATTCAAAATGTGATCCTTTATTTGCGCAATCGTGGTATTGGTATCCTCATAACTGACCATAATGTGCGTGAGACACTGGGCGTGACCGATCGGGCATATATCATGGCTGAGGGTCGTATTTTTAGATCAGGCCAACCAAGGGACTTGACAGAGGACGTCGAAGTTCGAAGACTTTATCTGGGTGAGAAATTCCGCATGTGAAACTGACACCGCAAACTGTCCTGATCGGTTATAATCACTTTCGCGCACATACGCGCAACAATCAGATAACAGAAGTGGTTTTGAACAAGGAATGTCCCTAAAACTAACTACCAGCCTCTCTCAACGACTCGTACTGACGCCTCAACTGCGTCAGCGCATAGAGATGTTGCAGATGACGACACTCGAGTTGAGTGACCTCATCCAGCAGCAGTTGTTGGAGAACCCTGTATTAGAGGAAGTGCCGAGCCAGGAAGAAGTACAGGAACTGGCTGAGAAGGTCCTGGATCATCTAGCGAGTTCCGATCCGTCCACCGCGGAAGGTGGTGAGGTCGACGCGACCGCTGTATCGCAAAATGGGACCGGTGATCTGGAGGCCTTGTCGTCACTGGCAGCGACTGCTGAGGCGGAATTTACTCAAGGTGAATCAGCTGAAGAAGCA
>DATFRK010000592.1:0-9896 GCA_035263325.1 Pyrinomonadaceae bacterium
AACTATTACCTGCGCCGATTCCCTTTAGGACGTAAGATTTAGTTAAGCGGCCAAGCCCCTGCCTCTGCCCAATGTATTAATAGAGAAAACGGGTCGGAGTGTTGATCCGACGTAAGGGATTCCACTATTTAGGAGAACGAAAATGAAAGTGCTATTGGTAAATCCGGAATTCCCCGACACGTATTGGAGTTTTCGCCACGCGCTACCGTTCGAGGGGAAAAAATGCGCCTTTCCGCCGCTGGGGCTATTGACTGTTTCTTCGCTGCTGCCACGATCCTGCGAACGCCGGCTGGTCGATCTCAATATTGAGAAATTGAAGACGTCTCAGCTCGAGTGGGCGGACATGGTATTCATAACGGGAATGTTGGCGCAGAAAGAATCGTTGCACCTCGTTGTGGGGCGAGCCAAGCAATTGGGTAAGCGTATCGTTCTCGGGGGGCCGTACGTGACCAGTACGATCGAGGAACTGCCGCACGCCGACCATATTTTTCAGGGCGAAGCAGAAACCACCTTGCCGCAATTCTTTAAAGACCTGGAACGAGGCGAGGCCAAACGTGTGTACAAAGCGCCGGAGCGTCCGCCCCTTGCCCTGACGCCGATCCCGGATTTTGGCCTGGCTAATCTCAAGAGTTATAGCGCCATGTCGGTCCAGTACTCTCGTGGTTGTCCGTTCTCCTGCGAATTTTGCGACATCATCGAGATTTACGGTCGCGTGCCGCGCACCAAGAGTAATCAGCAAATCCTCGCCGAGTTTGATGCCCTGCGCTCGTTGGGCTGGCGCGGCACCGTTTTCATTGTCGACGACAATTTCATCGGTAACAAAAAGAACGTGCGTCAGTTGATGCCCGATTTGGCCGCCTGGCAGAAAAAGAACGGTTTCCCGTTTTCCCTCCTGACCGAAGCAAGCGTCAACCTGGCTGACGATGAGGACTTGTTGATTCACATGCGCGAAGCCAACTTCCGCCGCGTGTTCCTGGGAATCGAAACACCAGTCGAGGAGAGTCTTAAGGAAGCACAAAAAACACAGAATCGCGGAAACCTACTCGATTCAGTGAGGCGGATCCAGAACTACGGCATGGAAGTAATGGCCGGGTTTATTGTCGGCTTCGATAATGATCCATTGGACATCTTTCAACGCCAGATCGATTTTATTCGAGAGAGCGCAATCCCGCTGGCGATGGTGGGCATGTTGAACGCGCTTCCTGACACGCAGCTTTGGAAACGACTGGAGAAGGAGGGCCGGTTGTTAGGGGAGGACGCGACAGGGAATAACACCGTCTCAACCGTGAACTTCGTACCCAAGATGGATTTGGACCACCTGGTGTCTGGTTATGAGTCGATCATGCGCACGATCTACAACCCGAGGGAGTACTATCAGCGAGTACTCAAATCGTTGCAGGAGACATCGACAGTGCAACCGGAGGTCTTAAACTATACTCTGCTGCGCGCGATCGCCTCTCTGTCTCATATCTTCTTGAAGTTGGGGATACTCGATCGTGAACGCCGCGAGTTTTGGCGCTTCATGGTCCAGGCCCTGCGGGAACATCGGAACCGCATGGCGGATCTCTTCCGCCTGGCTGCAGTCGGCTATCACTTTCGCAAGTTGAGTGAGCAGTACAGTAAATAGGACAGATAGGTCTCTTGGGGCCTTAATGTCCCCTATCAATTAATCGGATTTCTGACATTGGCCGGGTGACAAGTCGTCGCACTCCAAGTAAGTTATTCCTCTAATGCCAGGGTCCACGTCCGTTACTCCCCAATCACAATCAAATCCGCTTACCAACCGATCGGCCTTTGCTGCTCTCCGTTATCGAGACTTCCGCCTGCTTTGGTTGGGCCAAATTGTTTCAGTCACCGGCTCACAGATGCAGCTGGTGGCCATTAACTGGCACGTGTACCTGCTGACCAAGTCGGCATTCGCCCTGGGATTGGTTGGGTTCTTCCGGGGCGCTCCCATCATTGTCTGCTCACTTATTGGCGGCGTAGTTGCCGACGCAATGGATCGCAAGCACCTGATGATGGCGACCCAGAGCGTGATGTTGACAAGCGCCGGCTTATTGACCGCCGTCACGATCTTCGGCCTGAAGAGTGTTTGGCCAATCTACGTTTTAAGTTGTGTCGGTTCCGCGGCCACTGCCTTTGACATTCCGGCGCGGCAGTCGATGATGCCTACTTTGGTCCCGCCGCAGGATTTCCCGAATGCTGTGAGCCTCGGCATCATCGTGTTCAACGTCGCTACGATTGTCGGGCCGGCGCTTGCTGGATTCTTGTTGGCGGGTCATGGACCAGCAATCGTGTATGGCATCAATGCTGCATCATTTCTGGCAGTGATCGGGGCGCTAGTGGCCATGAGAGCTAGCGGGATGCCTGAACATCCCGGCGATACTAAGAACAGTGTGAGCCTCGCCGCACTCAAAGAAGGCCTGGTGTTTGTTTGGCGGACGCCGATAATTGTGCAGACCATGACGCTAGATTTCGCCGCTACTTTTTTTGCCTCAGCGCAACTGTTACTACCAATCTTTGCTAAAGAGGTGCTGCAGGTGGGTGCGCGTGGCTACGGCTTTCTGGCAGCTGCGTCGGCAGTCGGTTCAGTCCTGACAGCGTTGGTGATGGCCAGGATTGGAGTCTTCCAGCGACAGGGGAGATTGGTGGTGATTTCGGTGGCGGTCTTCGGCCTGGCCACGGCGGGCTTTGGTGTTTCGCGAGTCTTCTGGTTGTCGTTCTTGATGCTGGCAATAACTGGGGCTGCGGACACAGTGAGTACGGTTCTCCGGCAGACGATTCGACAGTTGTCCACACCGGATCATCTAAGAGGTCGCATGACATCTATCAATATGATGTTCTTCATGGGTGGTCCGCAGTTCGGTGAGTTGGAAGCTGGAGTTGTGGCATGGTTAACCAGCGCCCCGATTTCAGTCATTACTGGAGGATTCGGTTCGTTGCTGGCGGCTTGTTTCGCAGCTGTGAAGTCCAAGAGTTTGATGGAGTACGAGGGATGAGTGAGCCTGAGTGGACGGCGGCAGACACCAACACCCATCAGGATCATGTGATTGCCCACGTCATTGGCGCGACCGTCTTGGGCCACTTCGTGTTCGATGAGACAGCCTTTCTCCTACTGGACATCGGTTTTATTTGGAACATCTATCTGGACGGCGAAATGGGACTGCTGCCGCATCCGGTCGCGATTACGGAACTGGCGACGGACGACCTGACAAAGGCTGAGTTGCGCGCCGATACTGACGCCTTGATGCGGCAAGGGGTGGTCGAGCCGTTAAGGCACATGACTGGCTCAGGGATAACTTCTCCCATTGAAACAGTAGGCTTTTTTCGGTGTGACCAGTCTCGGCGGTTGGTTTTGACTTGTGAATCTGGCGAGATCGTCATAGAAACATCGTTAACAACGGGTGAGGTAAAGCTTTATGAGCCCTGAACTGGACGGTGAGCAAGCGAGTGAACTTCTTGAAGCGGCGCGGGAAGAGGAAGAGTTTGTCCGTCAGCAATTGAAGGAGGCGCTTGGCCGCGAGCCCTCGGAAGAGGAATTGAGCGAGTGGTTGCGAGAGCACACCGAGAGTTACTAGGTCGGGTCGGCATTGGTCTTATGGGTCGGGATAGGTCTCATTAGTCCAACTAAAAAGGCGCCGCAGAATTCCGCGGCGCCGTTTCCCCCCTCAGTGGCCCAGATCTAATCCGCCATTACCGTAATCTGATTGTCCACGTTCTTCACGCCTTTTACCTTGCGCACGGACTTCTCTACCTGGGCTTTCATCGCCTCAGTCTTCACGATTCCTAACAGCGTGACCTTGCCGTCAATCACCGAAGCGGTTATTCCCAGTGTCTTGTAGGTCGAATCATCAGTCAGCATCTTATCGACTGAGGATTGAACCGCCAGGTCGTCGTTTGCGCTGGTGGAGGTACCACCACCCGCAGGCGGCGTCACGATGATTGGAGCGGGTTGCGTCGCCGGCGCCGCTGGTTGCTGAACAATCACCGGTGGTTGCTGGGCTGGTTGTTGGACCACCGTAGTGGGCGGTTGTTGTGCCTGTTGCTGAGCCGCCAGATTCGCGTTCTCGTCGCGGGTTTGCTGATTGCTCATCCAGAACAATACCAACATGGTGATCAAGGCGATCGCTACTACGACCAGCACTCCGACCATGCCTGCGGAAATCCCGTTGCGGTCTGGTGTCCGCACAGCCTGTGAGCTAATGACCTCGCGCTTTTCCGTTGGTGTTTCCACCACCACACGTCTCCTGCTCGCCTGTTCTTCATCGTATGCCATCGCTGTAGTCTCCGTTCTTGTTGTCGTGTTGAGTTCTATGCAGTCGCTAGTTGATCGGCCGTCTTCTTAGCAGCATCAGGTCTGTGACGTCGGGGTTGTCCTTCGGCTGAAGACACTATGGTTCCTGCCAGAACTAGTAGCGTTAGCACGAGTATCAGAACCAATAACCTCTTCATGCGAAACCTCCTCGAGCGTCTTCCTTTTGTATTCGAAACTAAACTGCGCTCCGGCAATCGCTGTACCGGGCTGTCAGATTGCAACGAAGACACAACGATCTCTTGCTAACTCCAAGCGGACAATAGAGAGATCCGATATCGTTAAGGGCTGGGACGAGTCGTGATACCGTACGATTTTGATTCTGAGCGGCGGCGCTTCGGATTGAGACACTACAGAGTTCAACGATTTACTATTTGTTGGCTACGCTTTACTCTTCGCAAGCATGACGACAGCAATCATTCACCATCCCGTCTTTCGTGAACACGACACTGGGCCGGGACATCCCGAAAACCCGTCACGGTATAGCGTGGTTATGGAAGCGTTGCGCGGCGATTCAGAGCTTTGGTCGCAACTGCTCGAAGTTCAGGCAAAGGAGGCGCCGCGTGGCGACATCCAGGCGGCCCATTCACCTCAGCTGTACAAGACTGTCGAACGGGTTGTGAGCGAAGGTTCAGGTTATCTCGACGCTGATACTGTTGTTTCGTTGCGCTCGTTTGACGCCGCTCGTTTTGGGGCTGGCGCTCCCTGCCAGGCAATTGACCTGGTCATGGCAGGGGAGGTCAAGAACGCATTCGTGCCTGTTCGTCCACCTGGTCATCACGCGACCGCCGAACGAGCAATGGGATTTTGTCTCTTCAACAACGTGGCTGTGGCGGCGCGTTATGCTCAACGGAACCACTCGGATATTGAGCGGGTGGCGATTGTTGATTGGGATGTACATCATGGCAACGGGACACAGGGTATCTTTTACGACGATCCGACAGTTTACTTTTTCTCTTCACACCAATATCCGTGGTACCCGGGCACTGGGTCGCGCGGCGAGAAGGGAACTGGCCGCGGGCTTGGTTACACTTTGAACCTGCCATTGCGCGCGGCTACCCCGGCGGCAGATCAGAAGCGCGCGTTTGAAGCAGCGCTTGATGAAATGAGCGGGAAGTTTAAGCCGGATCTCATTATTATCTCGGCCGGGTTCGATTCGCATCTGCACGATCCGCTGGGACAGCTGCTCCTAAGTGATCAGGACTTTATCGACCTGACGCGGGCCATAAAGGAGTGGGCCGCCAGCGCTTGCCAGGGACGTATTGTTTCGTGTCTTGAGGGCGGCTATAACCTAGAGACCCTCGGGGAGACGGTGCGCGCCCACGTGGATGAGCTTACGCGAGCATAGACCAAAGTTATTTCTCATATATCATTGGACATTTGTCATCTTGTTATCTGGAGAACAGGGTCGTATCACTAGTTCATTGTTGAACCTCGGCCGAGCTGACGAACGGAAAATTTCGAAATGAGAAATGTCCAATGATATATGAGAAATGAAAGCGTTTATTGACGCCTCGGTTACCCCTTTCATTTAACCCAAAGAGACGTTTGACACCCTCACACTGCCTTCCTATGATCACTTTACATGCCTGCCAAAGCGTCTGAAGCCAGTAACGAAAAGCGCGAACGTGTGTTCCTAATCGACTCGATGTCGCACATCTTTCGGGCGTTCTATGCCCCGCTGCAAAACCGCGCCGCGCCCCTGGCAACCTCGTACGGCCAGGTCACCCAGGCCATTTACATCTTCACCAACATGCTCATCAAGTTGTTGCGCGAAGAGAAGCCGGACTACATCGCTGCGGTCTTCGAATCAAAGGAGAGGACGTTTCGCCACGAGACTTTTGCCGACTACAAGAAGAATCGCCTGGAGATGCCAGACGACTTGGCCAGTCAACTGCCTTACATTTTTCGCCTTTGTGATGCTTTCAACATTCCGGTGATCAACGCGCCGGGCTACGAGGCTGACGATGTAATCGGAGCCCTGGTAAATAAAGTTGCCGCCAAAGGATTGCAAGGAGTAATCGTTTCGAACGACAAAGACCTTTGTCAGCTGGTACGCGACCCATTGGTCGTGGTGATGCGTCAGAACTCGCAGGTAGTGAAACGCAAAGAGCCCGTACCACCGATCGAATGGTGTGATGAAGCCTGGGTGGAGAAGAAATTTGGTGTGACGGCCGACAAACTCGTCGAGCTCCTTGGGCTGATGGGCGATTCGATCGACAATATTCCCGGTGCACCCGGGATTGGGTCCAAAGGCGCAGTGCAAATCATTCAACAGTTTGGCTCAATCGAAGCCGCACTCGCAGGCTGGGAATCAGTCAAACATAAGACCTACCGCGAATCCTTGCGTGACAACGCCGACCTCATTCGCCAATCTCGAGAGCTCGCCCGCATTCAAATCGACCTCGACGTGCCGCTAAATCTCGATGAGATTCGGAGCAAACCACCAGACCGTACCGCGGCTTATGAACTTTTTAAAGAATTGGAATTCGCGCTGCTCAGTCGTGACTATGCCGATGCCGCCCAGGTGCGACCAGCCGCTAGCAACGTAAAGCAGGATTACCAGCTGATCCAATCACGGGCTGATCTGGACAAGTTGGTGCGCAGCCTTTTTGACGCGGAACATGTCGGCGTGGCCATTGCTGACACTGCCCCCGTGGCCGAAGGGCAGCAGGAGTGCTTCACGGAGTTTGAAATTGCTCATGGAATTGCCTTCTCGACCAGGTCCGGCGAGGCGGCGTACGTAGACCTGGAGAAATTTAGCGGCGGTCTCGAGGCGGCGATTGGACCATTGCGTGAAGTTCTCTCCAATGGATTGATCGAAAAGTCAGTCCATGACTTGAAAAGAGCAGTAGGATTGCTGGAGAAGCTCGATATCAAACTGGAGGGCGTGAAGGACGACACTTTCCTTGCTGCCTATCTGCTCGATCCAAATCGCAGCAAGTATGAGTTGGCTGACCTGGCCCGAGAGGCCCTGGGTCGTGAGGATGGCAACAATCCGGCGGCAAACTGGAGTGCCGAAAACTGGCAAACTGCCACGGCAGCGGATCTGACCTCTCAAACTGCGCCCATCCTGCACCAGCGAATTCTCGAGAAGAAGCTCGAAACCATCTATTCCGAGGTCGAACTACCACTGGCTCCCTTGCTCTATCGCATGGAACGCGCCGGCTTGAAGGTTGACACTAAGGTCCTGGCGGATTTGTCTAACCATCTGGGCCAGGAACTGCACAAACTCACCATCAAGGTTTACGAACTCGCCGGACGTGAATTTAATATCGGTTCGCCAAAACAGGTTGGCGAGGTGCTGGCAGATCTGAATATCAACAGCGGGCGAAAAACTTCCACCGGTCGTATCTCCACCAGCAAGGCCGTCCTGGAGGAATTGGCCCAGTCGTTTGAACTGCCAAGGTTGATAATTGATTATCGCGAACTTGATAAGCTGAAGAGTGTTTATACTGATGCACTGCCAAATCAGATTGCCGCCGACGGGCGGATTCACTGTCAATTGAACCAGACGGTGGCGGCCACCGGGCGGCTTTCTTCGAGTGAACCGAATCTGCAGAACATTCCCATTCGCAGTGATCTCGGGCGGAGAATTCGGCGCGCGTTCGTAGCGGACAAGGGAAACAAGATTGTCTCCGCCGACTACTCGCAATTGGAGTTGAGATTACTCGCCCACATCACGCAAGATCCCGTGATGCTCGAAGCATTTCAAAAAGGCGAAGATATCCATGCGCGCACGGCCCGGCTGGTCTTCGGCGCAAAGACTGACGCCGAACTGAAGGAAGCGCGTCGCTTTGCCAAGATCGTAAACTTTGCCATCGCCTACGCTATCGAGCCCTGGGGACTGTCGCAACGAGTCGGCATCTCGCGTCAGGAAGCCAAGAAAGTGATCGAGGACTACTACAACACTTACAAAGGTGTGCGTCGCTACATGGACGAAGTGCCGGTCATGGCGCGCGAACACGGCTACGTTCGTTCCATCTATGGCCGCATTCGACCGCTTCCGGGAATTACCGATCGCAACGCCAACATCCGCAAGGCTGCGGAACGAGAAGCGATCAACATGCCAATCCAGGGAACAGCGAGCGACATCGTCAAGATTGCCATGCTCCACGTCGACGAAGAGCTCAAGCGCACCGGGTTGAAGGCGCAAATGCTCATGCAGGTTCACGATGAGTTGTTGCTCGAAGTTGCGGAAAAAGATGTAGACAAGGTAAGCAAGTTACTCAAGCATGAAATGGAAACGGCAGTTTCGCTGGATGTTCCACTTGTAGCTGACGTCGGCGTGGGCGACAATTGGATGGACGCTAAACCGTAGAGCCACGAGACCGGAAAGTTAACGTGAGGTGGTTCTAGTCGCTGTGGTGGTTTTCCCTCCTCGCGCCCAAGGCTAACGTGCTTTATGTCAAAGCCGGCACCAACTAAAGATCGTGACGTAGTTTATCGTCGCCCAACGATACCTGCGGCGCAGGATCCCTTACGTCCGGTTGAAGGGACCAAGGCGCGCACCAGGGAGTATGCGCCCGCCATTTCGCTGCTGGTGATTGGTTTTCTCTTATTGCTTGGTCTAATTCTCGGACTGGGCCTCAAGAGCGTGTCGCAAATGGATGAAGTGAGTTCCCAGGGCGGGGAATTCGAGCGGAACCTCGCAGCACGCACCAGTTTGTTGTTGAATCTTCGTCTCGCCCTGAGTCAAGTCGACAACGAGGCCCGCGCCCGACACCAGGCTGAATCTCGCCGCGAAATACTGCTACCATTCGAGACCCGCCTCGATGCCGCTCGCGATGATGTTAACAATCGGTTGAAACAACTCGACAAGCCGCCACTATCGGATGATCCGGGTTGGCAAAAATTCAAGCAAGACGTACAGGCCTACATCGAAGTGACGAAGGACTTGCGGCGCTACAGTCTTGAGGGCTTCGAAAGATTTCGTACAGTCAACGGCCAAATAGACAATCTAACCGCGGCGCTTCAGGTCGAGCGACAGGCGATCTATGGCAGAGTGCAAAATCTTCAGCGTAACGCCCGACGGTCGATTCAAACCTGGGGCATCATTGCTCTAATTGTTGGTACTCTCGTTGCTGCTGGAACAATCTGGGAGGTCCAACGCCGCTTCAAACAGATGCGCGGCAGCATGCTCGAAGCCCGTCGAGAACGGGCTTTTACCACTCAATTATTGGAGGGCATGGTCAGCGCTGTCACAGCCATCGACGAAGGCGACCGGATTCGCAGTGCGAACGCCGCTTTCTTCAGGATCTATCCTGGCGCGAGTGTGGGGGCTTCCGTGCTCGAGAAGTTTGCTGCCGACGATGCGATGAAGATGTTGGAAGCCGCCACCGCTACGCGAGTTGATAAAGCCACCTATCGCGGTCGTTGGATGGCTCGAATCGACCACGAGGAGAAGACATTCGATGTCTACTCCTCGCCGCTCGCAATCAATGGAGACCGCGGTCAGATTGTTACCTTGGTGGACGCGACCGAAGTGGCTGAATCGGAACGAACCCTGCGGCGCACTGAATCGCTGGCGGCCGTTGGCCAGGCGACCACACAGGTGGCCCATGAAATCCGCAATCCACTGGGC
>DATFRK010000593.1:0-4138 GCA_035263325.1 Pyrinomonadaceae bacterium
CCCCCGAGTTCTATCCAGCCAGAATTTTTACAGATGCGACAGCCGCTGCCCTTACACTTGAAGCAACTGAAATCAAACTCGGCACTGGGCTCCGTGAACGGAAAATAGGAGGGCCGAAAGCGCGTTACCGTATCGGGCCCAAACATGCGTCGCAAAAACTCGCCGACTGTGCCCTTCAAATGGGCCATGGTAATGCCGCGATCGACGCATAGTCCTTCAACCTGGTAGAACATGGGATTGTGGGTCGGATCGGGCGTGTCCCGGCGAAAGACGCGGCCTGGCGCGATCATGCGCACCGGCACACCGCGTCGTTGCATCGCGTGAATCTGGACTGTCGAAGTTTGTGAACGCAGGGCAAACCCATCGGTGGTGTAGAAAGTATCCTGTTCGCCTCGCGCTGGATGATTCGCAGGGATGTTGAGCGCGGCAAAATTGTAGAAGTCGGTCTCTATCTCGCGACCGTCCTCGATCGCATATCCCAACGCTACAAAGATATCTTCGATCCGCTCCCGCAGCAGAGTAATGGGGTGACGATGGCCAAGGCGGGGCAGCCTACCGGGCAAAGTCACGTCAATACTCTCGCGCGCGGTGCGCGCCGATTCTACGTGATTCTTGAGTACCAGCTCGGCTTGTTCAAGCGAATTCACCAGGCCCTGTTCTGCCGCCTGAACCAACTGTCCAAAAGCCGCGCGTTTTTCAGGCTCAACGCGACCGATCAGTTTTTTACTGCTCGCGAGCGGACTCTTCTTGCCCAGGTGGCGAGTACGCAACTCAGCCAGGCCGCGCTGCTCAGCAAGTGCCTCTTCGAGATTCAGCGCACCGAGGTTCGCGGAACTGCCGGTAAAGCGGGCAAAGCGCTCGAACTCTTGCTCGAACGCTTTGCGGGCCGCCTCAACTTGCTGTTCGGGAGTCAGGTCTTGGTCCACGTCAGTCATCAATCAGTTCGGCTGTGCTACTTTTTCTTTACCGCTACCCACTTGCCTTGCATCTGACCGGCAAAGTCAAACGCGCCTGACAGCTTTCCTTCCACGACGGTTGCACTCATAACGACAGTGCCATTCTGCGAGTCGAGTTGGAAATTCAACTGACCATCTTTCCAGGTGCCATTACTGATGGTCGACTCACCGAGTTGGGAAGTACTGCTGCCGGTGACCTTCTCTCCTTCAATCTTCAAAACGAGCGTGAAAGGGAATGGTTGACCCTGGGCGTCAGCGACGGCGTCCCACTCACCAGCCAACTCGACTGGAGCAGCAGCAGGGTCAGCAGCCGCCGCGGCCACGGCTACTTTCTTGAGATCAACAGTCTGTTTCTGCGGGCCGGCGCCCCACTCGCCGGTAATCTTGTCGCCTTCGACTTTAGCTGTCAGCACACCATTCTGACCCTGAAACTTTAAAGAAAGCTTACCGTCAGCAAGCGTGCCCTCGCTGATCTCGGCTACATTTTGGCCGCTGGTGGCACGTCCGGAAACTTTGCCGGCGTCGTTTTTCAGTTCCATCACCACGGGAAGACTCTGACCATTGGCCCTGGTAGCGGTCCCTTCGTATTTGCCGGAAAGCGTATCTTTGGCAGTTGCCGCCCCATTCCCCTGCCCCTGGACGCCAGAAAAGGACGAGTTACCCAAGGCCACGGAGATGCTCAGCAACGTGGTGAGAAAGAGAACATTGGTCCATCTGAGTATTGAGTGTTTCACGTTCTTAGTTTCCTTTCAGAAGACTCGCACGCCCCGTCCAATTACGCTGCGGCTTTACCGCGCTCGTTTTCCAGCGCTTTCCTGGCCTGGCCAGCTACCTTGGCAAACGACTCGGGTTGGTGTACGGCCAGATCAGCCAGGACTTTGCGATCCAACTCCACACCGGCCAGTTTCAAGCCGTGCATTAGCTGCGAATAGTTTAGGCCATTGAGGCGAGCAGCGGCGCCAATACGCACAATCCACAAACTGCGGAAGTCACGTTTCTTCAGCTTGCGCCCGGTGTAGGCGAAGTTCAAACCACGTTCGACAGACTCCTTGGCAGACCGGTAAAGCTTTGATTTAGTGCCACGATAACCTTTCGCCAGCTTTAATATTTTCTTGCGCCTTTCGAGGCGCTTATTTCCACGTTTTGCTCGAGGCATAATGTAGTCCCCTTTCTTAACAAGACTGACGGATAATGAAGTGGGCCAACTGCTGTTGTCCCAGGTATTGATCCAACAAATTAATCTCTTCCGTAAGGCAGCATTGACATGACGCGATCGTGATCGGCCTGCGAGACCAATACATCGATGTCCAGATGGCGCTTACGCTTATTACTCTTTTTCGTCAGGATGTGCCGCGCGTGCGAATGACCTCGCTTGATCTTTCCCGTAGCAGTTAGACGCACTCGCTTGGCTGCACCTTTGTGTGTTTTCAATTTAGGCATAATCTTCTTCCTCTAATTTTCGAT
The DNA here is from genome assembly GCA_035263325.1 of Pyrinomonadaceae bacterium. Classification (GTDB taxonomy): domain Bacteria; phylum Acidobacteriota; class Blastocatellia; order Pyrinomonadales; family Pyrinomonadaceae; genus PSRF01. The sequence continues at coordinate 2,421 of DATFRK010000593.1, forward strand.
TTTTGACTTTTGATTTTTGATTGGCCCAAGTGGCTAATAGATCCTATCTACCTCGCCGCTTCTCAATCGGCAATCGGCAATCAAAAATCGGCAATCCCTTCAATTCTGCTGCGGCGGAACGCTCGTATGCTGATCCGCCTTCCCGCCACCTTTGTGCCGCTTCGGTCCCAGGATGATGAACATCTGGTTCCCCTCCATGCGCGGCCGCGCTTCGACCTCACCGACATCGGCAAGATCTTGTTCGAGTTTCTCGAGGATTCGTGCTCCCAGTTCGCGGTGCGACATCTCGCGGCCGCGAAACCAGATAGTTGCTTTTACTTTGTCGCCATCCTGCAGCCACTCGCGGGCGTGCTTCATGCGATAGTCGTAGTCGTGGTCATCGGTTCCGGGGCGAAACTTCACTTCCTTGACGGTGATCGTTACCTGCTTCTTCTTCGCCTCGTTCGCTTTCTTCTTGGCCTCGTATTGAAACTTGCCGAAATCGATGATGCGACACACCGGGGGATCTGCATTTGGCGCTACCTCGACCAGGTCGAGGCCTTGTTCACGAGCAGAACGGATGGCGTCGCGCACATCCATCACCCCCATCTGCTCTCCTTCTTCACCAATCACGCGTACCTCAGGCACGCGAATCCTCTCATTGATACGCACCGGCGGTAACCGCCGATTATCAGGGCGCTGACCGCGACCTCGAAAACCTGTAGCTATTGCTGCACCTCCTCTTGTAGGGTCAACAAGTCCAACTCAAATCTGAGCAGGACTTCTGACTAGGTATTAGTTAACGCGCGCGTCTTAACCAGACCGCGCAGCATCTCTTTGCATTCCGTAAGCGACATGACCCCAATGTCCCCGCGTGATCGCTCCCGCACTGCAACCGTCTTCTGTTCCATCTCCCTGTCCCCCAGAACCAGCATGAAAGGGACCTTCTGCAACTGCGCGTCGCGAATTTTCGCGCCGATCTTTTCACTGCGGAGATTTACCTCAACTCGCAACCCTGCAGCTTTGAGTTCACTGGCAACTTCGATTGCGAAAGTATTGATCCGATCAGTGATCGGCAACACTGCTACCTGGACTGGCGACAGCCAGAGGGGAAATGCGCCGGCGTAGTGTTCGATTAAGACGCCAAAGAATCGCTCCATCGAACCAAACAGCGCCCGGTGGATCATTATTGGCTGGTGCGGCTTGTTGTCTTCGCCGATGTACTCCAGTTGAAAGCGTTTCGGCAGATTGAAATCAAACTGGACCGTCGTCAATTGCCAGGTGCGACCAATCGCGTCTTCGACCCGGATATCTATCTTTGGACCATAGAAGACCGCTTCGCCCTCGATCCGCTGATAAGGAATATTTTTATGGTTGAGAGCATCAACCAAGGCGGCTTCCGCGTTATTCCATTCTTCGTCGGAACCGAGATAATGAGCCTCTGGATCGTTGCCTCTAACCGACAACTCCACTTTGATATCTTTAAAGCCAAATACTTCAAAGAGATTAAAGGCAAAGTCGATGCAACCCAGTATCTCCCCTCTCACACCTTCTGGCGTACAGAAGATGTGAGCGTCGTCCTGCGTGAACCCACGCACCCGGGTGAGGCCATGAAGCGTACCCGAGAGTTCGGCGCGATAAACGGTGCCCAGCTCTGCGTAACGAAGTGGTAGATCACGATAAGAACGCTGCGTAGACTTATAAATGCCGATGTGGAACGGGCAGTTCATCGGCTTGAT
>DATFRK010000594.1:0-4393 GCA_035263325.1 Pyrinomonadaceae bacterium
TTTATTTGCTCATAGTTGCGCAGGTTTTTAAGTGGAAGATACTGGCAAAATTGACAGGATGGTCCGGTCTTATGATTGGGTTCGCGGAGCACGCTGAAGCTCTGACATCATGTTCGAGCAGGGAGAAATACGGATGTTTCAAAAGTATCCGCTTGTAAAGAATTCTTTGGAAGCCTGAGAAAGCGTGGGATTTTAAGTGGGTAACGCGAGCATTTACTTGATGGAGGGCCGTAAACCCTCGACTCCATTGTGGTACTGAGCGATGGGATGGTTCGTGTGATTTCGTGGATCGTAATTTCTCAGTCACGGACGATCCACTAATCCACACGAAATAACACCAAAGACCGGTGAGAACTTTCATATTCATCAGCGAGCTTTAGAAACACCACTCCAGGTGATATTCGATCTCACTGGAAAACGTGAACAGGCCGGCCACTAGGCACGCGACCCGGGATGAGCTTACGGAGTTCGTGCGGATTTGCTTTCGGATCAAGCAGCCCGGTGCGCAGGAAAGCGATGAGTTGATGAAACTCGTCAGTCGATAATGTGACCGGCGTCGCCAGTGCGGGATCAAGACGCGCTAGAACCGGAGCAATCGGTCCTTGTGCACCTTGCAGGTCAGCATCGACACCTGCTACGACCGGGTTATAACTCGGCGCTGACCCGATTGCGTTTAAGTGATAACTAACGGCGTCTTCCAACCTGGTGAAGCAACCATTGTGAAAGAAGGTAGGTTGCAACGCCAGATTCCTTAGCGGCGAGGTTCGGAAGGCGTAGCGGTCATTCGCGTTTCCTGTAACCTGCTCCAGACCGAAGTCCTCATTCGCGGCTGGCCCATCAAAGACAACATTACCCATCGCAGGACTGATTTGCGGTATACCAGCGACATGCATCTGAAAGTCGCTGAACATCTCGTTAGCTTGACCAGATACTGCATGACAGCTAACACAATTTGCCGGCCCAAAGAAGAGCAGCGCCCCGCGCTTTTCCTCGTCACTCATCTCATTCTTGTGACCGCGGGCAAATTTGTCGATTGGCGCATCAGCAAATACGAGAGTGAACTCAAATTCTGCAATGGCCCTGCCGAGCATTTCGTAAGTGATGGGAGCACCAGACTTCACCTCACGGAAGATTTTCCCGAATAGCTTCCGATATTCGCTGCTTGCATTCAGCCGCTGGACGACGACGTCGCGGATTCCGTCATGCGTATCCGGAACCACCGCACTGAAACCTGCCATCTCTACGTTTTCGGTAACAGGAATAAATGCTTGCGCCGTAAGCAAGTGAGGCAAGAACGACAGAGTGAAACTTTCAGGGGCCGGAAATTGAAATCCAGACGAGTTGTCAAATGGATCGCCAGAGATTGCGGCAAACCTGGAGTTCCACATTAAGCCGGGAAAGAAAACATTGTTCAGGACCATTGGCGCGCGGCGCTGGTTGCGCGGACCCGTACGATCCGGTCCCACAATATTATTGTTTTCGATGCCGATGGCGATTGATTGTGAGTCTCCGAAGCCCCTGGTTGCGGCGTGACAACCCGAGCAGGAGTTGTCGTTATTCAAACCCAGCAGGCTGTCATGAAAAGCCAGCCTGCCAAGGTCTGCTAATTGGTTATCAATCTTTCGGCCCAACTTGCGTTCCAGGGTTGAGCCGATTCTGCCAGTGAACCCGTGCTGATTGAGAACCGCCGCTAACTGCTCATTCAAAGCGCTGTCACTACTGCTTGCCGAAGTTGTTTGCGTTAGAACTACTCCTCCGAGGGACATCACCGCGAAAAGTTCGATTGCTAGTTTGCGTAGTTGGCTACTCATGAAGCTAACTCCTTGAGGAACGACACACTAGAGGTGTTGGGGGAAAGGGGATTTAGCTAACCAGGTTGTTTGAACCGGACCAGTAATAGATCTACGGACAAGCAGGCACTCTTGGATTGTGCTCGGCGAACATGCCTTCCGGGTTGTGGAGCCAGAGCGCCACCCTTAACGACCAGATGGGAAGGCCTTCTGCCATAAACTCCCATTCGTCGTCATCGCCCGTGAATCCTTCCGGTGCGGTCGCGGTACAAGCAACCGGCACGACATACTCCACCCCAACTAATCTCAGGCGGCCGTTTTCTTCCGCTACGTAGTGAAGTGCTTCCGGATGCTCGACATCAAAGTTACAGTCAACAAGGGACCAATTTATGAATTCAAGCCCTTCGCCGGGCACACAAGCTAAGAATTGAAAACCATCTGCGGTGGCGCGGTCGAAGTTGTGGTACCTGGCAGTTGCGGCACGGGCCCGTGCGAGTTCGCGATTGGTGTCGCGAGAGAAATGATCATCTGTTCGTGTTGCAGCAGAGGTGTTGTTACTCGTCATCGCGGCGCTGCCTACCAGCAGACAGCAGATAATGATGAAAATTGGAAATGGTAGATGCCTTCTCATTAGGTTACCTCTAACTTTCTTAAGACTTGCACTGACTTCAACTCCCTACTGCGTTCTCAGCGAAGCCTGTTCTGTGGGATTCAACTCACGATTGCGTCGCGTGAAGGGAATCAGCATCGGCACTGATCGCTTGTAAGACGCAATTCTGCCTCCATGTCTGATGTCGTTTGAAAATGAGGGATCGCACGTGGGCTCCCAGAGCACTTCAAAGTCCGGAGCTCGCTGACAAGTTCATGCAGGTGACGTGTGATGTCGAGATTCGTCAGCTGTTCGTGGGGCCTCTTTTTTCATGGGCGAGATGATGAACGTTTTCAAGTGTTCAGGCTATGGGCGTTTCGTCCCGGTTTTGCTTATACTTCGCGCCGTCAAACAGGACTTATGTCCCAGTCCGCGTCATAAACGTCGAGGATGCGATCGCTAAATAAAATGAAGAAGCCAACTCAGCGAATTCGCTACGTGCGCACTACCGATGGAGTGCAGCTCGCCTGGGCTGATGCCGGAGCGGGGCCTGTGATGATCAAAGCCGCAAACTGGTTGACGCACCTCGAGTATGAATGGGAAAGTCCCGTCTGGCGCCACTGGATACGGTTCTTCAGTGAACACTACCGTTACATTCGTTACGACGAGCGCGGTTGCGGCATGACCGATCGCAACGTTGGTGATCTCTCAGTTGATCGCTGGGTCGGCGATGTGGAGGACGTAGTTGAGGCGGCAGACCTGCGTGAGCCGTTCGCCATGCTTGGCATTTCTCAGGGTGCCGCGATCTGTGTGGCCTACGCAGTAAAACACCCCGAACGCGTTTCGAAACTCGTGCTCTACGGTGGCTACGCGCGTGGTCCTTTCCGTCGCGGCGATCCCGATCGCGCAAGCTTCTACCAGGCGATGATTGATCTCGTTCGCCTGGAGTGGGGTAGTGACAATCCCACCTATCGCCAGGTCTTCACGTCGCGGTTCGCTCCAGAAGGGACAGATGAACAGATAGGCTGGTTCAACGACATCTGTCGCAAGACGTTGACGGCGGATATCGCAGCGAAACTTCTCGAATCCAGAGCGATGATCGACGTCACTGATTTGCTGGGAAAAGTTCGCGCGCCCACGTTGGTACTGCATGCGCGTGGTGACGCCGTCGTTCCCATCACGGAAGGTCACATCCTCGCCGCCGGAATTCCCGGCGCGCAGTTTATTGAACTCGACTCGAACAACCACATCATGCTCGAGCACGAAGCAGCCTGGAAGCGGTTCTGCGATGAGGTTCTTAAATTCACCGGACTCAAAGGATCGACCGATGCCGAGGACCGCGCGTTTGCGGAGCTCTCACCGCGAGAACGTGAGGTACTGGCGCTGATGACTGAGGGCCTGGGTAACGCGCAGATTGCAGAGCGCTTATCGATCAGTGAAAAGACAGTGCGCAATCACGTCTCGAATGTTTTCGACAAGCTTGGTCTGTGGACGCGCGCCCAGGCAATCGTCTTCGCCATCGACCGCGGCTTCAAGGGTTGATGGCAAGCCGAAACCCGTTTCGGCCAAGGGGCTTGCCTCTAAAGTCGATCGCAAAAAGTTTCGGTTTTCTTGCGTGAGTTCGTGGATAGTTCCTTGCTGTCATGAAACGAGAGCGGTCCACGAAATCACACGAATCAAACACGAACAAAATATACCTGAGCGAGCGCTCTTTAAGATCTAGACCGCGTCCGGTAGCTCTTCCCAAAGTTCGATCTTGTTGCCATCCGGATCTGTTACCCAGGTGAATTTCCCATATTCGCTGTCTTCAGTCTTATCAATCGCCACGCCCTTTGACTGGAGATGAGCAAGAGTTTCCGCCATGCTTTTTACGCGGTAGTTGATCTGTCCCGTGCGAGGCTTACCGTCAATATCGTTAGCCGTAGATAAGATCGCCAACGCTGTCGTTCTCTTGACCTCAGGGTCTGTGAGATCCCGGTATTCAAAGAGTGCATAGAAGGACTTGTTGTCCGGG
>DATFRK010000595.1:0-3891 GCA_035263325.1 Pyrinomonadaceae bacterium
AGTTCCATAGGCCAACGCTGTGATTACGATCGCACTGCAGATCACCAGGAAGATGAACCGACTCGCCACTGTGTGACGAATGCGATAGCTACCCGGGGCGGCTCCCGTTGGTTGCAGAACAGGCTGAACAACCTGTTCGACAACACTAATCTCTTCGCTTGAGACTGAAGTCGTCATACCAAACGGTTCCGAAAATCGGACATACTGGCAGATCCTCACCGCAAGAAGTGTTTACGATCTTAAGTATCACTGCCTCCGCTTTTTCGCCGGTCTTGAATGAGAGCGCGACTCGGCTCCAATCCGAGTCGCCATTAGGCGCAGTTTCGGATTGGGCTAACCCGGCGCCGCTAGCGGCATCGAAAATTTGGATCGCCGGCGGTCCACCGGTCTGTAGTTTTTGTGTCTTCACATAACATTCAAAGTCGTATTGAGTGTTAGGTGCGACTGTTACCAGTTGACTAGTAGCTAAAGAATCGATTTTGGAACGAACCTGAAATACAAATCGCAAACTACGATCCCCTGAATGGGCTTTCCCGGGATCGATTCCGATCTGCACTTGAGGGGCATTCTTAACCTGCCAACCAAACACTGTACTGGCGCCATATTCGATTGGTTCTTCAAAACCTCCGTCGATTACATGCCCGATTTCGGCCCGGTAGAAATCATTGGGAACGAGATAGTTCCAGGTACGCATCGCCTCGAGATATCTCTTGGCGCCAACCAGGGCAGTGATTAGCGAATTGCCCACCACCTTGTTGGCGCGCATCTCTTTCTCGGGCAAGGTATTCCATAATCGCAGTCCGTCTTCTGAGCCTCTTTGAGTGAACAAATAGAGAGCAAACTCAGCGCGCGTGTCTGGATTTTGGCCTACTGAGTTCTTCAGCGCTTCAAAGTCGCCACCGTAAATTTCCCACGCCAGATTAAATAGTTGTGGTCGCAACTCGGGATCGCCGTCGCTGGCAAAGCGCAATTCTGCAAACGCTTCGTCGTAACGACCTTCCCGAAGCAGCAAGTTACCCAGATACCAACGAGGGAATGCGTAGGAAGGGGCGAGGGAGACGGCCTGCCTCAGCGCCGTTTCAGCATTTGCCTTGTCACCTGCGTGCTCGCGCGCAGTGCCGAGGGCCATCCAGAACCGGTAGTCATTAGGTGCAAGAGCAACCGCGCGTTCATATTCGGCGATCGCGTTTCCCTCTTGCCCCAGCGGTAGTTTTTTCTGCAACACCTGGGCTAAGCGCCAGTTAGTCAGCGGGTCGTTGGGCGCCAGCGTTTGGGCAATCTGGGCCATCTCCAGATTATTCTCGTCCGCGTTGAAATACTCAGCCAAGGTGTTTCCCAGGTACCAGCGAAACGCGTAGTAGGACCAGCCAGTGGCAACGATGAGTAACAAGACCAAAAACGCCCTGGTCAACGGGCGGCGGGCGTCAAGTTGAACTAACTCATCTGCCATTGTTAGGACCTTACCCTACGGGAATGTTCGGGGAGACGTGAGCTGTGACTGACAATCGCGCAGAAGGTTACCTTCGCGCCACTGCGCCTCAACTAGCGAGAGCTCAAATCTTCCATCGTGATGCGCATCCGTCTAACCTTGATTTGCAGCTCATTGCAACTACTGACCAACTCCTGCACTCGCTCCTCGGACATCTTCAAACTCGAGATGACAATCTCATCAACCTCTTGTTGCTTACACACCTGACCCAGGTCGCCATTGCCGGCAAAGACTCTCAAGCCGTGGAGCACTTTTCCGCGCTTCGCCGGATCGTCGTCCAGAAAACCGACTGGCGACAACTCCAGGGCCTTGTTGTTGAGAAGCTCTCGTAGCAGTAACTCGCCGCCATCACCGGCGCCATAGATGAGTATGCGACGACCGTTGGGATTTGCACCGGCAGGAATTAGTTGACGGAAAAGGCGAAACGCCATCCGGCTACCGGCCAGGAACAAGAACATCAGTACCGCGTCGAGCACGAAGATTGTGCGCGAGAACCCTTCGAAGCGAAACGCAAAAAGAATCACGAGCACGCTGCCGATGGAGCCAAGTATTACGGCCTTCGCAAAGACGATCAGGTCGTCAACACTCGTGTAGCGCCAGAGCCCGCGATAAACGCCCACCGCCAGAAATGAAGCCATCTTCACAAAAAGTAGTACCGGCAGAGTGCGAATAAAAAGAGTCCAGGCCGGACTGCCGGAGAAGGGGCCAAATTTGATTGCGTACGCACTCCAGTACGAAAGGATGATTAGAATTACATCCAACAACACCTCGAAAATACGTCGCTTGTATGAGACGTCGATGAGGAACGCATAAAGCGGCTTCTCTTTCAGCGCCTTCTCTTCGTCAGTTGGGTCGTAGACCTTTACTCCCGAAAGATAAACACCCAGCAAGGTCAGGATGATTGTGAACCCGGCAATTGCCGCAAGACTGACGTCGAGTTTCACTTTTTGAACGACGACTGCCAACACTCCGGAGAGGCCGGCAAATGCATACAACATCCAAACAGCATGTCGCTCAGACATTCCCAGGGCCACCAGTCGATGCGAGGTGTGGTCCCGCCCGCCCTGTGATGCGGCCCGCCCTGAAAGTTTGCGCAGGATGGTGACGAAGGTGGTGTCGAAGATAGGAATAAACAGAATCAGAATGGGCACTGCCAGGACCGGCAGAAAGCTTCGTGATCTGCCACCACTAACGTTCACCAGGGCACTACTGGCCAGAAAAAAACCGATGAACATTGAGCCGCAGTCGCCCATGAAAACGGAGGCCGGGTTGGAATTGTAGACGAGAAAACCGAGGAGGGCGCCGGCGAAGGTCACCACTATCAATGCTTCGTTGAGTTGACCAGTGTTTACGAAACTCAAGGCCAGGAAGCCGGCGGCAATAACGGCAATACCGGCGGCCAGGCCATCCATGTTGTCGAGCAGATTGAGCGCGTTGGTAATGCCAATCAACCAGAAAACGGAAAGAGCCACATTAACCGGTTGTGAGGCAGTCCAGGGTAAGGTCAATCCGTAATAGACAACAAAAGCTGCACCCAGCACCTGGCCGATCAGTTTTTGGTAAGGCTTGATATGAATCAGGTCATCGATCAGGCCAACCAGAAAAAGGAAGGTGCTGGCCCGGAAGATGACCCATCCGTAGGTAGTGCGAGGCACGAAGAAGAAATAACAGATAGCCACCGCTAGCCAGATAGCGACCCCACCCAGCATTGCAGTGGGCTTCTTGTGCCAACGATCAGTCTTGGGCCGGGCAACGACTCCGAGATGTTGGGCCAAGAGCTTGACGAGTGGAGTCAGGCCCAACGCGAGCACGAAGGACGCGGCAACTGCCAGTAGCTTACTAGAACTAAACAGCATAAAGACTGTAATGGAACTCCCGTGTGAATGAGTCAGGCAATGACCGCCGCCCGCCGCCCACTTTGATACTCAATCACGCTTTCGAGAATTCCATCGAGGCTCATACGGGGCCGAAAACCAACCAGCTCAGATACTTTGGAGATATCGGGAATGCGTCGAGGCATATCTTCAAAACCCTCTTCGTACGCCTCGTCATAGGGAACAAACACGATCTCCGAATCCGATTGCGTCAGTTCCTTGACGCGCTCCGCCAGATCGAGGATTGTGATTTCCTCATTTGAGCCAATATTGAATACCTGGCCCACCGCTTCGTCGTGGTCCATGAGCTTGACCAACGCTCCCACCACGTCGCCGACATAACCAAAACAACGGCTTTGCTTGCCATCTCCGTAGACTGTAATGGGGCGACCGGCGAGTGCCTGCTTTACAAAAGTTGGGATGACCATCCCGTACTGGCCAGTCTGTCGTGGGCCCACCGTATTGAATAACCGCACGACGATCGTAGGCAGTTTCTTTTCTCTCCAGTAGGCCAGGGCCAAAAACTCA
>DATFRK010000596.1:0-2936 GCA_035263325.1 Pyrinomonadaceae bacterium
CGAATTCTCGTGCCGTATCAAGACTGCCGCTGTTGTCGAACAACATGGCCATCCGCACGCTCGTTTCCGAACGGCTCAACTCGCTGATGGCACGCGGTTGTCCGTCGACCTGCAACTCAAAATCGTCCAGCTTCAGATTGACTACGGCATTGCCGCGCGCATCCACCACCGAGGCGGGAATCGGTACCAGATTTGAACTGATCTTGACGACGTCGTTTGCCTCAATCTCCTCGGGCTTCTTGGCTACAGACCTCGGCCTGTCGGTACTAACCGGTGTTGGCGTGGCAGTCGACGATGAATCAGGCAAGTTAGGGTCAGCGATAGGTCGAGGCGTGGCGGCCGGTTTACTCTCTTTGTTCTCTTTTTGACGTCGTCCCGACTGGGCCGATGCGGGCGACGGACCGCTGCAGAGGATGGCAAGGCAGAGGAGCAGCAAAGGAGTACGCAGCACTATGGTCATTGCGCGGATGCCTGTGCCAGTGCGGTCGGGTTGTGATTCTCCTGGAGCCAATCTTCCCACTCTTTCAAGGCCAACTCCACCTGGCGCTGTCGCTTCTCACGTTTCTTACGCAGGCGGCGCTGTTCGAGTTCTTCGAGGGGCGGCAACAGCGCGAAAGTTATGTTGACGGGCTGAAAGTTCTTGGTTTCCGTCTGGGATACGTAGCGTGCTAGCGACCCAATTGCGCTCTTTGCCGGCGCTACCAACAAAGGCGCCGATAGCGCCAGCCTGGCTGCGTTGACGCCTGCCAACCAGCCCATCGCCACCGACTCGACGTAACCTTCAACCCCGGTGATCTGTCCCGCAAAAAAGACGTTCGGCCGTTGGCGCATTTGCATTGACGGCGTCAACACCCGTGGCGAACAGATGTAGGTGTTGCGATGAATCTGCCCGAACTGCAGGAACTCGGCGCTCTCTAAGCCTGGAATCACGCGTAGCACCCGTGCCTGTTCGCCATAGCGTAGATGATTCTGGAAGCCCACCAGGCTGTATGCGTCCGCCATTAAATTTTCTTGCCGCAACTGCACCGCCGCATAAGGCTCGCGACCAGTGCGCGGGTGACGCAAGCCAACGGGTTTCATCGGACCGAAACGGAGGGTATCAACCCCTCGCCTGGCCAATTCTTCAATAGGCAGACACGCCTCAAACCATCGAGTCTCCTCAAACCGTTGCAGGGGTACGCTACTGGCGTCAATCAGCGCCTGGTAAAAGGTCGTATATTGCTCTTCGTCCAAAGGGCAATTGAGATAGTCGTCGCCACCTTTGTCATACCGCGCCGCCCGAAACGCGATATCCAGGTTTATGGAATCGGCGGCAACAATAGGAGCAATAGCGTCATAAAAATAGAGCTGGTCGCTGCCGGTAAGCTTCATTATCTCGGTAGTCAAGGTTTCGGAAGAGAGGGGACCAGTGGCAATAATGGTGACCTCAGTCTCCGGCACGCTTTTGACTTCTTCCCGAACGACGCGAATGAGCGGCTCTGCTTCAATTCGTTTGGTGATCAATTCCGCAAAAGAGTGGCGATCGACGGCCAGCGCAGCGCCGGCGGGAACACGGGTAGCGGCGGCCGCCTCCATCACTAGTGAGTCGCCGCGGCGCAACTCTTCTTTCAATAGATAAGGAGCGGTTCCGGGTTCGTCTGACTTCAGCGAGTTGGAGCAGACGATTTCGGCTAGTTTGTCTGTGCGATGTGCTGGGGTTTTACTGACTGGACGCATCTCATAGAGATTCACTCGCACGCCCAGGCGCGCTGCCTGCCAGGCTGCTTCCACTCCCGCGAACCCACCCCCGATGACGGTTATTTCTGGCATCAGATAAGGACTTTGTCCTTGGTCCTTTGTGCTTTGTACTTTGCAGTTTTGCGCTTGGTCAGGGCTCACAGTCAGTACCATCTCGCGGTAGCGGATGGGTCGCCTTAACATTCAAGTCACGCGTCAGAGGAGGCGACCCATCCGCTACCGCGAGATGGTACTGACTGTGCTAAAGACAAAGCACCAAGCACAAAGAACAAAGTTCACGGCACCGGCTTTTGCGTCTTCGGCGCGTCGATCTTGTAATCCTTTACATCTCCAGAGAAGTGCCGGTAATCACTCCATTCGATCGTCTTGTTGTAATCGCCCCCGCCGAACAACAATACCTTAACCGAGGCATTAATTTGCGCAAAACGCGGGAGCCACACTCCCTCGGCCATGCGGGTCTGCTCCATCACAAAGGCCGCACCCGGCTTCAAAGAGATCAGCAAGCCTCCTGCCATTTTGAACCCTTCGGCCATACGTGCCTCAAGTCGAATTACCTGGCTGTCAATCGGATCGATCCAAACCGTACCGACCAGCTTGGCAATCAAACTCTCTCCGCGATTGCTCGGACGAAAACCGGCCCGCGGCCGAAAATCAAAAACAATCGCATCGCGTTCAGCAAAACTTTCGCGACGTGGTGAAACAAATTCGCAGACCTTTAGAAACTGTGAAATCTCTGGATCATCATCACTTTCGTTTCCCTTTTCCTTGTTCTTCTTTTCCCGTTCTGCCTTTCTCTTATCAGCCTCGCGTTGGTCCTTCGCCTTATCGCGTTCCGCCTTCTGAAACTCCTCCATGACGCGTTTCTCTTCCTTGGCCGCACGCTCGGCAGACAGCGGCACTCCGTTCTCGCTGATGAGTTTCTCCACCGGTTCGCGATTGGCAATGGGAAATACCTCAGAAACCTTCACGGTCTCTTTCTTTAGTTCCCCCTTGCTGTTGATCTCGCGATCAGTCTCTTTTTGGGTGAATGAATACTCCTCGACTCTTTTTTCCACCTCGTCCTGGTTCTTACCCACTTCCCGTAACAACGCGGCCACGTCGAGCGATTCAGCGGCGGTGGGAAAGTCAAAAATCCGGTCGTCAAGCCCCTGGTCGTATCTCACTGACTGCAAAACCAACGCCAGCTCATCGCTGCCAGG
>DATFRK010000597.1:0-16315 GCA_035263325.1 Pyrinomonadaceae bacterium
GTTTGTCTTCCTCCCACGCCGTCAAATAGAACGGCCAGGGCTCATACTCGGCCTTGCGACCATCCGCCGCAATCTTCTTGTTGGCCTTCTCAACTTCTTCTTGCGGAATATGCTCGCCGGGTTTCAGCTTGGTATCACCGCCGTTGATTACGCGAACGTATTCGACCACCCGGCCGTCGATAACCTTGCGGTAGGGCGCTTCAATGAACCCAAATTCATTGATACGCGCAAAGCACGAAAGACTCGAAATAAGACCAATGTTCGGACCTTCAGGCGTCTCAATCGGACAAATTCGCCCGTAGTGAGTTGGGTGCACGTCGCGCACTTCGAATCCCGCACGTTCGCGCGAAAGACCGCCCGGTCCCAACGCGGAGAGACGCCGCTTGTGGGTAATCTCGGAGAGTGGATTGGTCTGGTCCATGAACTGCGAGAGTTGACTGGAACCAAAAAACTCACGCACCGCTGCCGTCACCGGCTTTGCGTTAATCAGGTCGCGCGGCATGGTCGTCTGCATTTCCTGATGGATCGACATCTTCTCCTTGATGGCTCGCTCCATGCGCTCCAGACCAATGCGGAACTGGTTCTCCAGCAACTCCCCAACTGCCCGCACGCGTCGATTACCAAGGTGATCGATGTCGTCCGCCTGGTACTCCGAGGGGTTCTTGCGCATCTTCAGCACATAGGCCACCACCTCGTAGAAGTCCTGCGCCGAAAGCAGCGGGTCGGCGATGCGCTCACGCTCGGGCTTACCCATCTTGATGTTGAACTTCAAGCGGCCCACGCGCGAGAAATCAAACTTCCGCGGATCGAAGAACATTGCCTCCAGCAGGCGGTAGGCAGTTTGTACGGTCGGCGGGTCACCAGGACGCATCTTGCGGTAGATTTCCAGCAATGCGTCTACCGGCTTGGTGATCACGTCCTTCTTCAAGGTGAGCGACAGCACTGGACCAACATCATCCCGTTCCGGGAAGAAGACTGAGAACGTGGTGATACCTGCCTCAACTATCTCCTGCAGTTTCGCAGGCGTGATCTCGTTGTTGGCTTCCAGGACGATCTCGCCGCTCTCGGTGTTTACGATGTCGGAAAGGGCGTAGGCGCCTTCCAGCTGTGACGATTCAATTTCCACCTCGCCTATGTTGGCCTTACGTAACGCGTCCATGGCGGACCCGGTTACCTTCTTGCCGCTGCGAATGATGGGTTCGTTGCCTTTACCTTTGATATCAAAGTCAACTTTCATGCCCACGAGGTTTGACTGTCCCTGCTCGGGCACTTGAATCATCAGCCGGCCCTCTTCCAAACGGATCTCATCCGTTATGTAGATGGCGCGCAGCATGTCTTCATCAGTGAAGGAGGCGTTCTTTACGACTTCTTCTAACTGGGAATCGGTACGAAACGATTTGAGATCGACTTTCTGGTTGAACCACAGACCAAGGGCGCGCAAGAAAATCGAGGCCAGGAACTTGCGCTTGCCGACGCGCACATAGAGCAGGTTCTTCTGGTCGTACTCAAATTCGACCCAGGAACCGCGATAGGGAATGATCTTGGCGACATAAACCTGGCCGCGCTTGAAAAAGACGCCCGGCGAGCGATGCAACTGCGAGACGATAACTCGCTCGGTACCATTGATGATGAAGGTTCCGTTGTCAGTCATCAGCGGGATCTCGCCGAAGAAGACTTCCTCTTCTTTGATATCCCGGATCGACAACACTTCGGTATCCGGATCTTTATCGAAAACGGTTAGACGAATCTTGACCTTCAAGGGAACGCTGTAGCTCATGCCGCGTTCCTGGCACTCCTGTTGGTCGTGCTTGTGTTTCAAGCCCACCGGCTCGCCGCAGTTTTCGCACAACTGGGGTCGCACGAAGTTGAAGGTACCGCAGCGATGACAGAGAGTCTCGCCGGCGGCCAACGGATTCACCTTGATGGTCGAGCCACAGTTTTTGCAGTTGGCGCGCAGGTAGTTGAGACCTTCAAGGCGGCCGCACTTACATTGCCAGTTACCGATCTGATATTCGACAAAATCAAGTGTAGCGGTGCCCCGGAAGTCGGAGATGGGAAACACCGACTGAAATACCGCTTGCAGTCCGGTTGCCTCACGTTCTTCGGGTAAGAGATCCATCTGCAGAAAACGGTTGTAGGATTCGCGCTGAATCTCGATCAGATTCGGGATCCTCACCGCAGTCGCAATCTTGGAAAAGTCTACCCGCGCCGGTGCCTGACTGGTGCGTCTTCCTAAACCTGTATTGACTGTTTGAAGCAAATTAGCAGACATGTGAGATTCCTTTTTTCAAAATGCCGATGATGGGAGCGCGGGCAGCCCGCCCTGCCCTTTCATTTTTCCAATGCAGCACGGGGGCCGCCTGCGATTCCACATCAAAACGCGTTTGGCGGTCAGGGCGCACAATGCCCCGACCGCTTATTCGGTAAAAAAGCGGAGGATTTCCGTCGTCAAATTTTTGGGGAGTAACGCCAGCGCCTCAATACTCCCTTAACTTAGCCAGTAACAGTGTCACTGTCAAGTGAAGACCCAGAATCCGCTGCCAAAAGTCTCGAGTTCAGAGTAGTCCCGAAGCGGCTTCGAGCGCAACCCCGAACTCGTGACCCATCAGTTATTTAACTTCGACGGTCGCCCCGGCATCGCTCAATTTCTGCTTGATGGTTTCAGCTTCTTCTTTCGAGACGCCTTCCTTGACGGCCTTTGGGGCGGCCTCAACGAGATCCTTGGCCTCCTTCAGGCCCAGCGCCGTTACTTCACGGACGACCTTAATAACGTTGATCTTGTTGCCACCAATGGCCTGCAGGATCACGTCAAACTCGGTCTTCTCTTCCGCTGCAGCTGCGCCGTCGCCGCCACTTGCCGCCACCGCTACGGGCGCAGCCACTGCTGCTGCCGCGGCTGAAACGCCAAAGGTTTCCTCCAACTCTTTCACGAGCTGGGACGCTTCCAGGAGCGTCATATTCTTTAAAAACTCGATCACATCTTCGCGTGTTGCTGCCATGATTGCCTTTCTATCCTCCTCTAAAGGGGTTCTTGTTGCTGTGTTTGTTGTTGTTTCGCAGCAGGAGAACCCACGGGACGCATCATCCGGAAATCGTTGCATCGCGTTCCGGGTGGTTGCGTCCGAGCCGTAAATGACGACCTGACTATCGCCAAGCTCGTTGTCCGCGTCGGCCCACCGTCACTACATTTTTGATTTTAGATTTTTGATTGCCGATTTTCGCAAACCGCAATCATAGGAAATAAATCTAAAATCGAAATTCAAAAATGAAAAATTCCTACGCCGTTTTCTGATCACCAATCTGCTTGATCACCACCGCCAGGTTGCGCGGCACGGCCGAAATCACCGTTACCAGCCGTTGTGCCTGGCAATTGATCAGGAACATGACCTTGGAAATCAATTCTTCCTTTGAAGGTAAGCTGGCAATTGCTTCAACTTCCTTCAGCTCTACCACCTTGCCTTCGACGACACCTGCTTTGAACGTGAAGATGTCGGGGTTAGCTTTAGTAAATTTAGAAATCGCTTTCGAAAGGCCCACGGGATCACCGGTGCTCAGCGCGACTGCGGTAACCCCCTTGAACTGATCCTGCGCGGCCTCCAACGGGGTTCCCGCTGCGGCCTTGCGCGCCAGGGTGTTCTTCACCACTTCGTACGAGACACCAACCTCACGCAGCTGGTTACGCAGCTCCTGGTCCTTGGCGACTGTCATCTTCTGGAAACCAACCAGCATTGCCGCCTTGGCCTGTTTGAACTGTTCGGTGAGGGCGTCGAGATCCTTCTGTTTTTGCTGTTTTGTCTTCATGTCGTTTGCTGCTCCTCACTTCTACTTAGCGTACGCGGCCTCATCCAACAGGACTCCCGGACTCATTGTCGCGGCCAGGTTAACCTTCTTTACGTACTTGCCTTTAGCAGTCGCGGGCTTCGCCTTAACAACCGCTTCTAATAAAGCCTTGGCATTGTCGCGGAGTTTATCCGTCTCGAATGAAACCTTGCCCACGCCAACGTGAATGACGCCCGTCTTATCGACGCGATACTCAACCTTGCCGGCTTTTGTCTCTCTAATTGCCGTGGTCACATCGAAGGTGACAGTGCCGGTCTTCGGATTAGGCATTAGACCTCTCGGTCCCAGCACCTTACCCAAACCGCCGACGAGCCTCATCATGTCCGGGGTTGCGATAACCGCATCAAAGTCGGTCCAGCCGCCCTTGATCTTATTCACCACATCCTCGCCGCCGACGATATCA
This sequence comes from Pyrinomonadaceae bacterium, assembly GCA_035263325.1. Classification (GTDB taxonomy): domain Bacteria; phylum Acidobacteriota; class Blastocatellia; order Pyrinomonadales; family Pyrinomonadaceae; genus PSRF01. The sequence continues at coordinate 4,244 of DATFRK010000597.1, forward strand.
GCTCCGGCCTCCTCAGCCTCTTTGAGTTTCTCGCCCTGCGCGATTACCAGAACTGTTTTCGATTTACCAAGACCGTGAGGCAGAACAATTGTTCCTCGAACGAGCTGATCGGCCTTGCGCGGATCAACACCTAACCAAACTGTCAACTCAACTGTCTCGTCAAACTTGGCAAAGGCGATCTCCTTGACCTTAGCCACTGCTGTTTCCAGATCGTACTTGCGCCCTGCTTCAAGCTTTTCCAGCGCCGCACGATACTTCTTGCCGTGTTGCTTCATTTTCAACCTCTGAGGTGCATGCGGGATGTCGTCTTGCTATCCCTCCCTCTCAAACCAGCCTGAGCTGGCGCCGCCTGGCGTGGCAGCGTTACTACTCGATCGTTAGTCCCATCTGGCGGGCTGTTCCTTCAATGGTCCTGATCGCCGACTGCAAGCTGGTAGTGTTGAGATCTTGCAATTTCGTTTTAGCGATCTCCTCCACCTTAGCCCGTGAAATCGTACCCACCTTCTCGCGGTTAGGCTTTCCCGATCCCTTTGGAATACCGGCTGCTTTTTTCAGCAGATCCGCAGCGGGAGGCGTCTTGGTCTCGAAAGTGAACGAGCGATCTGCGTAAACGGTGATCACCACAGGAATCTTTAGATCCGGATCCATCTGCGCCGTCTTGGCATTGAACGCCTTGCAGAATTCCATGATGTTTACGCCGTGTTGGCCCAGGGCTGGACCAATTGGCGGCGCCGGATTCGCCTTGCCTGCCGGCACCTGCAGTTTTATGTAACCTGTAATTTTCTTAGCCATAATTCAATTTCCGATTTTTGCTTTTTGATTTTTGATTTCATTTCGTCCTCACAGACAATCAAAAATCAAAAATCGCAAATCTAAAATCCCTCATTCTTCTTCCGCGAAGGTCACCTTCTCGACGTCCAGGAAATTCAACTCAACCGGGGTTGAGCGACCAAAGATCGTGACCGTGACCTTTAAAGTCGACTTATCTTCATTTACCTCTTCGACCTTACCGGTGAAGCTCTGGAACGGCCCAGACTTGATTCGCACTGTCTCGCCCGCCGCATAGGAGAACTTCGGCTTCGGTTTCTCAGCAGCTTCGGTAACGTTGTGAACGATTTGATCAACTTCCTGCGGGGTTAACGGCGTTGGATTGTGTCCGCCAACAAACCCAGTAACCTTTGGCGTCGACTTAATCAAGTGGAAAACATTGTCGGGGATATGCCCGCGTTCATCACACTCAATCTGAACCAGCACGTAACCGGGATAAAACATCCGCGACGACTCGATGCGTTTATTTCCGCGCATCTCGACCACCGTCTCGGTGGGCACCAGCACTTCATTGATTTCGCCTTGCAGATCAGTATCTCGGATCCGCGCTTTCAAGCTATCGCGAACTTTTTTCTCGTGCCCTGAGTAAGTATGGAGTATGAACCACTGCTGCATTGGCGGCCCCGCTTCCCTAAGCGCCTAAAAATTTTGCAATCTTCTCGATTAACCAATCGAGACCAAGAATCAGTCGCGATAACCCTTGGTCAACCAGGAATAAATAGACAGCGAAGAAAACAACCGCGATAAGGGTAATGATCGTAGTGTTTTTAACTTCGTTCAGAGTCGGCCAGGACACTCGCTTCAATTCGGCGCGCACATCGCGTAAAAACTGAGCCATGCGTCCAAAGGGTCCAGCCTGCGGTCCGCTGAGCCCTCGCTCACGACGCACCGGCTTACCCTCGGCCTCCTCGCCAAAGCGAGCGGCCCTTGGCGCCACTGTCGGTGCATCTGGATTCTTTGTTTCAGCCATAATTCCGTTGACTCTTCTCGCCGCTAGTTTATTTCCCATCCGCTCAATTGGCAGGGGTACCAGGATTCGAACCCGGACTTTCGGTTTTGGAGACCGACGTGCTAACCGTTGACACTATACCCCTCTAGTGATTTTCGATTGCCAATTTCCGATTGCCGATTTTATGCCCAGACTAGGAACGACTGATTCGGCAATTGGCATCGCCAATCGGCAATGACGTCACTTGGTCTCTTTATGATCTGTGTGCTTGCGGCAACGGCGACAGAACTTGCTGAATTCAAGCCGATCAGGCGTGGTCTTCTTATTCTTTGTCGTCACGTAATTGCGACTCTTACAGTCGGTGCACTGAAGCACTATGTTGTCTCGCGGCATAGCTAAATCCGATCTTCAATAGGCCCTATCGGTCATATAGGTCCTATGTCTTATTCGTCCTATAGGTCCTATTCGTCCTATTCAACCACTTCCGATACCGTGCCGGCTCCCACCGTACGGCCGCCCTCACGAATAGCGAAGCGTAACCCCTTCTCCATCGCGATCGGCGCTATCAACTCGATCTCCATCGCCACGTTGTCGCCTGGCATCACCATCTCCACTCCCTGCGGCAACGTCGCCACTCCCGTCACGTCCGTCGTCCGGAAGTAGAACTGCGGCCGGTAGCCGCTGAAGAACGGTGTGTGCCGCCCTCCTTCTTCCTTCGTCAGCACGTACGCTTCGGCCTTGAACTTCGTGTGCGGCGTTATCGACCCGGGCTTCGCGATTACCTGTCCGCGTTCAATGTCCTTGCGGTCGATACCACGCAGCAGCAAGCCGACGTTGTCGCCCGCCACGCCTTCGTCCAGCAACTTCTTGAACATTTCCACGCCCGTCACTACCGTCGATCGCGTCGGCCGGATACCAACGATCTCCACCGTCTCGTTCACCTTCACCTTGCCGCGCTCCACTCTTCCAGTCGCCACCGTACCGCGTCCCTGGATCGTGAAGATGTCTTCCACCGGCATCAAAAACGGCTTCTCAATGTCGCGCTCCGGCGTCGGAATGTAACTGTCCACCGCCGCCATCAGCTCGTCCACCGTCTTCTCCCACTCCGGGTCGCCTTCCAGCGCCTTCAGTGCCGAACCCTTGATCACCGGAATGTCGTCGCCGGGAAACTCGTAGGCACTCAACAACTCGCGCACTTCCAACTCCACCAGCTCCAGCAACTCCGGATCATCCACCGCGTCCGCCTTGTTCATGAACACCACCATCGCCGGCACACCCACCTGGCGCGCCAACAGAATGTGCTCGCGCGTCTGCGGCATCGGACCGTCGGTGGCCGCCACCACCAGGATGGCTCCGTCCATCTGCGCCGCACCCGTGATCATGTTCTTCACATAGTCAGCGTGTCCCGGGCAGTCCACGTGCGCGTAGTGCCGGTTGGCCGTCTCGTATTCCACGTGCGCCGTCGCGATCGTAATACCTCGGGCTTTCTCTTCCGGCGCCTTGTCGATCTGATCGAAGGCCACAAACTGCACTTTCGGATTGTGCTTCGCCAACACCTTCGTGATCGCTGCCGTCAACGTCGTCTTCCCATGGTCCACGTGCCCGATTGTCCCGATGTTCACGTGCGGCTTTGAACGGTCAAATTTTTCCTTCGACATCTTGTTGTCCCCGTTTTATCCGGCACCGACTTAGCGGTGTCTTTGGTCATAAAAAATGCACAGGCTCGAAAGCCTGTGCCGCCTACTTCGCTACTCCCTGAACTTTAGCAATAACCTCTTCGGCAATATTCTTCGGCGCCTGATCGTAGCGCTCAAAGTGCATCGTTGAGGTTGCGCGTCCCTGGGTAGCGGAACGCAAGTCCGTCGTATAACCAAACATCTCGGAAAGTGGCACAAACGAGGTAATCACCTGTGCCCCACCGGGTCGCGGCTCCGTTTTTTCAATCTGCCCGCGACGGCGCATTAGGTCGCCATTAACTGCCCCCATGTATTCATCCGGTGTTACCACCTCAATGCGCATGATGGGCTCCAGCAACACAGGCTTCGCTTTTCGCACTGCGTCCTGAAAAGCGAGCGAACCCGCAATGTGGAACGAGCGTTCATCGGAATCGACCTCGTGGTAGTTACCGAAAACCAGGCGCACCCTGATGTCCACCAACTCGTAGCCAGCCAGGAAGCCTCGCTCCATGGCGTCTCTGATTCCGTGCTCGACAGGCTTGATGTACTCCTTGGGAATCGCGCCGCCGGTAATCTTGTTTTCAAAAACGAAGCCTTCACCGGGAGCCGGCTCGATCTCCAGTTCCACATGTCCAAATTGGCCACGGCCGCCGGTCTGCTTCTTGTAAATCTCCTTGCCTGGAGCCGCTTGAGTGATAGTTTCTCGATAAGCGACCTGCGGTTTGCCCACGTTCGCTTCCACGCCAAACTCGCGCTTCATTCGATCGACAATGATCTCTAAGTGCAGCTCGCCCATACCGGCAATAATCGTTTGTCCGGTTTCGGGATCGGTAGAAACGTTGAACGAAGGGTCTTCCTGGGCCAGGCGATTCAGGGCCACGCCAAGCTTATCCTGATCTTGTCGCGTCTTCGGCTCCACGGCTACGCGTATCACCGGAGCAGGAAATTCCATCTTTTCGAGAATGACAGGCTTGTTCTCGTCGCAAACCGTATCCCCGGTGGTAACCTGCTTCATGCCGCCAATGGCGATTATCTCGCCCGCGCTCGCATCTTCGATATCTTCCCGCTTATTTGCGTGCATGCGCATCAACCGGCCCACCCGCTCCTTAGTGTCCTTGATCGGGTTGTAGGCATAGGAGCCAGCTTTAATACTGCCGCTATAAATGCGCACAAAAGACAATTGGCCCAGATGCTTGTCGGCCATGATCTTGAAGACCAACCCGGCAAAAGGCGAAGCAGCATCTGCGGTCCGAGTTTCTGTGTTTCCTGTCTTGGGATTGACTCCTTCAACGGGAGGCACATCAAGAGGCGAGGGCAAGTAATCCACCACTGCGTCGAGCAGCGTCTGCACGCCCTTATTCTTGAAAGCGGATCCAGTGACAACCGGAACGAGTTTCAACTCGATGGTGCCCTTGCGGAGGGCAGCCCGAATCTCTTTCTCGGAAATCTCTTCGCCCTCGAGGTATTTGTGCATCAAGTCGTCGTCGATAGTCGCGACTGCTTCGATCAGCTTTTCGCGAGCGGCGGCGGCTTCGTCTTTCAGGCTATCGGGGATCTCGGTCGTTTCGTATTCAGCGCCCTTGCTCTCGTCGTTCCAAACCAAACCCTTCATCGCGATCAGGTCAATCACGCCCTTTAACTGATCTTCAAGGCCAATTGGAATCTGAATGGCAACGGGATTGGCGCCAAGGCGCGTAATGATGGATTCAAACGAACGATCAAAGGAGGCGCCGGCCCGGTCCAACTTGTTAATGAAGCAGATCCGAGGCACGCCATACTTATCTGCCTGACGCCAAACTGTTTCGGATTGCGGTTCCACACCAGCGACGCCATCAAACACGGCCACGGCACCGTCGAGCACACGCAGAGAGCGCTCGACTTCCATAGTGAAATCCACGTGGCCTGGCGTGTCGATGATATTGATCCGGTGATCGACCCCATTGCGCTCCCAGAAACAGGTAGTGGCAGCGCTGGTGATCGTGATACCACGCTCCTGCTCCTGTTCCATCCAGTCCATCGTCGCCGTACCCTCATGCACTTCGCCAATCTTGTGCGTAATGCCCGTGTAATAGAGGATACGTTCGGTAGTAGTGGTCTTGCCGGCATCGATGTGGGCCATGATGCCGATATTCCTGAATTTGCTTAGGTCGTGCTTAGCCATTGCTTTGAACTTTGTGATTTGAGCTCAGATCGCTTAAGTAGGTCCTATAGGTCTTATTGGTCCTATAAACAACTCACCCGCAAGCTCACTAATTACCACTTGTAATGCGCAAACGCCTTATTGGCATCAGCCATGCGGTGCGTGTCTTCTTTCTTCTTGACCGCGTTGCCGCGATTGTTTGCCGCATCGAGAATTTCCGCAGCCAACCGGTCGGTCATGGTCTTTTCACCACGGCCGCGTGCATAAGAAACGATCCAACGAATCGCCAGCGCGCCCCGTCGCTCCTGGTGCACCTCAATCGGCACTTGATACGTGGAACCGCCGACGCGACGCGACTTAACCTCAACCGTGGGCTTCACGTTGTCGATAGCGCGCTTGAACACCTTCAAAGGCTCTTCACCAGTCTTATCGCCAATCTGCTTCATGGCATCGTAAAAAATGCCCTCAGCCAGTGACTTCTTCCCTTCCCACATCACCCCGCTGATGAATTTGGTGACCAGCGGACTGTTGTAGACAGGATCTGGAAGTACGTCTCGTCGTTCGGCTACTCGTCGTCTCGGCATAGCAAAAAGGTTCCGGATAATCAGATATCAGTGTCTGTTAGTTTCGAAGGTTGCCTGGCACCTGACACCTGGTACGCGGCACCCGCTGCTCTATTTTCCAGCGCCCGCCTTTGGACGTTTGGCGCCGTACTTCGAACGTCCCTGTTTGCGATCGGCAACTCCGACCGAATCGAGCGTGCCGCGAATGACGTGATAGCGCACTCCCGGCAGGTCCTTCACACGGCCACCTCTAATAAGGACAATCGAGTGCTCCTGCAGGTTGTGTCCGACGCCTGGGATGTAGGTCGTGACCTCAATACCGTTGGTCAGGCGAACGCGAGCGACTTTGCGCAAGGCAGAATTGGGTTTCTTCGGCGTTTGCGTATAAACCCTGGTACAAACACCCCGTTTCTGGGGCGAACTCTGCAATGCAGGACTGGCCGTCTTGTACTTAACCTGCTGGCGACCTTTACGAACGAGCTGATTTATCGTCGGCACTGTTTTCCTCTTTATTCAGGCGCGAATTTCGTTATTTGACGCGCAAAAGGGCGCGTGCCTGCGTCTTTCCGGAACTAGTCCGGCAGTCAGCGCAAGCGGCTGCCCTGTTTAACCTTTAATTTAGGGACGTTCTGAATTCGCTACTTGGCGGGTGTGGATCGTGGCTTCCCTCAAGCCGAAACTTTTCTGTGGCGTCGCTTCATTTTTGGCGAGAAGGCCTCTGAACCCTCTACGCGAGCATGAGCTGGAGTGAACTGGCTTTCACCAGAGGTCACGGGCTCGTGCCATTTACGCCACAATATTTGTCAAACGGCAGTTACCGCATGCCGAGCAACGCCTCCACACCGACAGAACCAACTGGACGTTGCATTGTTTAGTTCAGACTGGGAGTCCGAAACGGCAGACTATACGGGCGGACGATGGCTACTGTCAAGTCTGGTTGGTCCCAACCCCCGGGGTTTTACGGGTGCAAAGCAGTAACGCGGGACACTCAAGCCACTGCCGCCACCGCCTTCCTACCAATCACCGCCTCCGCAAACCGCTCCATCTCCTCCAACTGCGGGGAACACTGCAACAACAGCAGTTTCACACCCGCCTCCTCAAATTCCGCGACCCGTTCGGCCACTTGCTCCGGTGTCCCCACCAGACCCGAGCGCAGGCCCCGGTTCGACACGGAGTAATCTTCCAACGAGACCCGTTGCTCCAAGCGCGTGCCGGCTAACCACTGTTGGTAGTTCTCATACCCCGCAGCCGATTGATTCACATTCGTTATGCGCGCCAATTCCTTTTGGGCCTCCACCTCCGTATCACGCACGATGAAATAGGCCGCCACCCCAAACTTCATGGGAGGCAGATGTAACCGCTCCCGTCGCTCTGACATGTCGTCAACCTTCTGCTTTACCCTACCTGGCTCATCACCATGCATTACATAGGCATCGCACAATCGGGAGATCATTGCTTTTGCTGCTTCAGATTCACCTCCCGCATAAATCACAGGTCGGGGATGCGTTAATGGTTTAGGCTGCAAGACAGCGTCGTCAATGTCGTAGTGCCTTCCCTTGAACGAGAAATGATCCTCGTTCCACAAACGCTCTACGATCTCCAGCCATTCAGTAGTACGGGCATAACGGTCGTCGTGCTCTTCAAACTGCACTCCGTACTTCTTCGCCTCGTCAGCCCACCATGAAGAGACCACGTTGAGCGACAACCTGCCGCCGCCACCGATATGATCGATGTTCGCCGCCTGTTTCGCCAGCAGCGCCGGCTGATGGAACGTGGGACGAACGGCAACCATCAACTCGAGTCTTTTGGTGACGGCCGCGAGCGCGGCAGCGGTGGACCAGGCATCGAGCGATGGGGCAGACACACCTTTAATATCATTGAGGTTGAGTTCAGCAATCAGGGTGAGGTCGTAACCGATCTCCTCACTGCGCTGGGCCAAGCGGCGGTTGTAATCCCAGCTTGCCTCCATATGTTCATCAGCGACGTTTCTTAACCAACCGCCGAAAACTGGTAACCAGTAACCGTAGCGCATTTGCTTGCCTCCTTTTCAAGAAAATCGACCAGGCGCGCGTGCGGATCGAACCCAACCACGCGCGGTGCGTCGGCGACGAAATTGGAAAGCGCGTTGATGTCGTAGTACAGCAACGACCCATCACGATCATCGATGATGTACTCCACTCCGCCGACGTCGATATCGGCGGCTTGTACGATTCGTTCAACTGCCTCAATGACTGTGGCGGGCGGTTCGTAACCTTCGACTTGAAGGCCGGTGCGGGGAGCATCAATGGGACAGGCTGCTCGAGCCAACTCTACCCCGTCTGTTGTTTGGCAGATGTCCGCCGGACAGAGATTGAAGCTCTCTCCAGAAGTGAAGACCTTGATCCCATACAAATACTTGCCACCCAGTGTTTCGATGCGCGTGATGTGACCTCCTCGGGCGGGCACAAACTCCTGGACCAACGCAGTTTGATCGATGCCCAGGTCGATGGTGCCGGCAGACACCGCTCGCTCGAGTGAGTCGTGCGAGTCGTATCGGACGACTCCTGCGCCGCTACCGCCAACATTGGCCTTCACCACAATGGGAAAGCGCAAATCGCGAGCGGCGGCGACTGCCTTTGACGGATGGTTGATTACACGGGCGCGTGGATAGGGAAGCCCCAACGATTCAAGCAATGACAGTTGGAGCGCTTTGGAAATTTCGACGGTGAATGCCCTGCGTCCATTAACCACGCGAATGCCCTGGCGCTCAAGGTGCTCCAGATAGTTGAGCGTGTAAAAGATGCCCTGGCCATGCCCACGCAGATAGGCGGAGGGGCTCATACGATTGAACAGCAGCGCGAAGTCGTCATCACTCTCGGCCGGATCGAAAGTGTGATGGGCCGCGTCAATGGCCACGTACGGCAAACGACGCCGTTCGAGTTCGGCGAAAAGCAAGCGAAACCAATCCGGGTGTTCGTAGTAGATAGCAAGTGGTTTATCAGTCATGTTCTAGTTCCTCGCAGTTCGTTTAGGCCCGAAAACAAAAAGGCCGCTCAAACGAGCGGCCCTGGTGGCGTTGTGTTTGCTAGATTTGGTTAGCCTACATCACACAAACGAGTCCGCTCGGTCAACAGCCGATTCAGACAACAACAACACACGCAGACCAACGTGGAGATAGACACATGCGCCACATTTGGGATCTGACTAATGTTGTCCTGGTTCATGTTCATTAGGTGCCCAGCGACAGTACTCGCACATTCTTCCGATGTCAATTGGGAGCGCAGGCGGCCCGCCTGCTCTTTCGCAAGTCTCAGCAATCGACACAGCAGGCGGGCCCACTGCGATGCAATTTAAAAAATCGCCTTTATCAGGTACCAGATGCCCACACCTAGCGCGCCAACTAGCAAAACAATCACCAAGGCCACTAAGGTGAGTACCATTTTGAATTTACGATAGCGATTCGGATCCGGTGGGGCGAGCGAGCCCTGCGGGAAATATGGTGGTGGTGTATAAGTCGCCATTGTTCTAAGCCTCAATTACCAGGTTTCTTGTTTGTTGGAGTTGCCGTGGGTTTCGCCGTAGGTTTCTTTGGAGCCGCGGTAGGAAGCGCAGGTCGGTTACCACTCGGACTGGGAGCAGGCGAGGCTCCGGGTAATTCCCCGGCTTTCTTCAACTCATCTTCCTGCTGCTTCTTCAAAAGATCTTCCTGGTGCTTCTTCCCTGCCTTGATTCGCTGGACTCCTTCTTTGGCATCATCAAGCGCATCCTGTGCCCGATAGTTCTCGGGATCGAGTTCCAGAACTTTTGAGAATGCCGCCACCGCCTCGTCATATTGCGCCATCTTCGTCAGCGCAGTACCGAGGTCGTAAAAGATATCCGGATCGTCAACCCGGTATTTAGTCGCCTGCCGGTATTCTCTAATTGCCTGACTGAACTCACCCAAACCCGCATAGGATTGACCTAATTCATAGTAAGCCTCTCCATCCTTGGAGTTCTCGGCCAAGTATTTCTTGTAGCCTTCGACTGCCGATTTGTACTCAGCCTCCGCCTCTTGCTGTTTGTTTAGTGCTTCATATGACAGCGCTAGTCTGAAATGCGCCTCCGGCAATTCGGGATCTAATTTGACTGCCTGCTTGAACGCGTCCGCAGCCTGTGCATCATCGTCGCCGCGGTAGAGTTCTTTGCCTTTTTCCAGCAGGACCCGGGCCTGTGAGCGATCGCTGCCAACCCCGTCACCAACTGACTTAGCCTGATTGGGAGCAGTCTGCGGGCCGCCACGATTGCCTTTGCATCCGGCAAATAGCGCGAGCAGAAAGATAAGTATCAGCAACCAGGTCGCTCTCATGTTCCGAGCTTTCGTTGGGTGATTAGAATCGGGCAGTGCCTATCTAAGCCAAGTTGGGTGGTGGAGTCAAACCGCGTCTGGGAGCGTGGGCGCCTCGCCCGCAATCATTTTCGCTCCGAGCAAGTTTATTTCTGCGGCGGGCGGCCTCCCGTGCTACGGCTTTGGCCAGATGCAAACTTCGGAGAAATGACGTAATATTCGTGGCCTGCGAACCTGCCGGGATCCCTTCAGCCCCACGCGTCCAGACGATTGGGGTTTCGGGAAATGCAAGGCAATTCCTAGTTTTTGTCTATCACAGCAATACCAGGAAACGCATCCCCCGCTCACACGAATAGTGTGCGCGCGTAACAGGATCTCAGTTAAGGAGAGGTAAATGTTAACGACAATCCCCCGTCTCAGTCGGCTTATACTGCCGATTGCCCTGGTAGCACTACATCTATCTGCAGCCTCAGCGTCAGCGCAAAGCAAGCAGAACTTCATTTACACACCACCCAGTCTGAGTGTGAGCTCGGAGCCCACGGTGGTAAGCGCTTGCGGATCAGGCGCCACTTCGCAAGTCAAGCTCAATGCGCGCGCCAGTTCACCGGCTGGCAATCCAATCAAGTACAAGTGGTCCACCAATTCGGGCCAGATCGTTGGCGATGGCGCGGGGGTAACGTGGGATCTGTCCGGTGTTGCACCCGGTACCTACAAGGCCTTCGTAGAGATTGACACCGGCATCAGTGGCGCAGCCTGCGAGGCATTTTCTTCGACGACGGTGGTAATCAGTCCCTGTGCGCCACCGCAACCAGTTTGTCCGAATATGGAAATCGTCTGTCCGACGAATATCGTGCCCGATCAACCTTTGACGTTCAGTTCGAAATTGGTCGGCGGCATTTCCGCGGGAACACCTACGTTCAACTGGACCGTCTCAGCGGGAACGATCATCGAGGGACAAGGCACAGACACCATCAAGGTCGACACTACTGGTCTCGCCGGACAAACAGTGAAGGCCAGTCTCTCGATGGGAGGCTACACACCTGACTGTGCAGCAAGTTGTGCGGTCTCAATTCCTTTGCCGGAAGTGAAGAAACGAAAGTTTGATGAGTATCCCAGTCTCGCACGCAACGACGAGAAGGCGAGGCTTGATAACTATGCGATCGAGTTGCAAGGTGACCCCATGGCAACCGCTTACATCGTTGTCTACCCAGGACGTACAGGCAAACAGGGAGACGTACAACGTCAGATGGCACGCCAGGTGGACTACCTGGTGAACTCGCGCGGCATCGATGCGAGGCGCATCGTGACGCTGACAGGTCACACGAAAGAAGAGTTGATGGTGGAGCTGTGGCTCGTCCCTCAAGGCGCCAAGCCCCCAGTGCCGTAGAAGGCAGAAGTCAGGAAGGCAGTAGGCAGTTAGCAGTAGGCAGGAAGGCGAAGGCAGATTGGTCATATATCATTTGACATTTCTCATTTGACATTTGGGACGTGAACGTCCGCGCTCGCCAGTCAAGAGCTAAGTTTGAGACTGGCGAGAAAATGTCAAATGAGAAATGTCAAATGATATATGACCAATCTGCCTTCGCCTTCCTGCCTACTGCTAACTGCCTACT
>DATFRK010000598.1:0-7309 GCA_035263325.1 Pyrinomonadaceae bacterium
AGAGACGCTGACGGCCAAAAAGCAGCTGTTGCCGCAAGCGGCTCGAGAGGGTTGGCTCTGCCTCTTCTATCACGATCCCGACGAACCATTGTGCCGTCTGGTGGAGACCGACGGAAAACTAATTCCCACACCCATTCCAAAAGGTAACTGATGACTTCTATTCCTCAAGTGAGAATCGGCATCATCGGTGGTAGTGGTCTGTATCAAATGCCGGAGTTGACTGGCGTTGAAGAGGTAAAGGTAGATACGCCATTTGGCAGTCCGTCCGACGCTTTCATTGTTGGTACTCTTGAAGGCGAGCGAGTGGCCTTTTTGCCGAGACACGGGCGTGGCCATCGATTCACTCCTACTGAGGTTCCGTTTCGAGCCAACATCTACGCGATGAAGTTGTTGGGAGTAGAACGCATTCTGTCCGCCTCGGCAGTCGGGTCGCTCCAGGAAAAATATGCTCCGCTCGACATGGTTATTCCTGATCAGTTTTTCGATCGCACTCGTGGACGCGTGAAGCAATCAACCTTTTTTGGCGAAGGCATCGTGGCCCATGTCTCGTTTGCGCACCCTGTCTGCAGTGTTTTAGGCGATGTTCTGGAAGAGTCCTGTAAAGTTGCCGACGTTAAGGCGCATCGCGGTGGTACCTATTTGTGCATGGAAGGGCCGGCATTTTCGACAGTAGCGGAATCGAATGTATATCGATCCTGGGGAATGGACATCATTGGCATGACCAACTTGCAGGAAGCAAAGTTGGCCCGCGAGGCTGAGATCTGCTACGCCACTCTCGCCCTGGTTACTGACTATGATTGCTGGCACCCCGGCCATGACGCGGTTAGCGTGGAGACGGTGATTGAGTACCTGAACAAGAATGTCAGGAACGCCCAAACGATCATGCGGGAGGCGATTAAACAGCTAAGAAACCAGGATCGCGCCTGTAAGTGCGGCTCAGCCTTGAAGAATGCCATCTTCACGGCGCCGAATCTTTGGCCCAGCTCGACAACACAGAAGTTGTCAGCGATCATCAAAAAGTACCAGGCTTAAGTAAATTAATTTTGGTGAGGTGTCGGTATGCGTACTAAGTTTGTGTTCATTATCGTTTTGCTGCTTGCCTGCTTTGTGGCCGGCCCGGCAGTTTATGCCCAGGGCGGCGTTCGTTCGGGTCCGGACCCCTCGACGATGCGAGATCCTGATCTGGAGAAAGATTCACTTCACAATCTCGAGGTCGCGCGCAACTACTTCAAATTGAAGAAAGCCTACGTCGCATCGTTGATGAGGTTGGAAGAGATAATCGCCGGCAACCCCAACTTCAGTAAGATCGAGGAAGTCCTGCTGATGGCTGGACAGAGTAGTCTGTGGCTGGCGGACAGCAAAGGTAAGCAGAGTCCATCTCAATATGTCACCTATGAAGGTGGTCAGAAACACACCTTAACGCCGGAGCAGTTTCGCGAAATGGGCCGCGACTTCCTGACTCGCCTGGTTACCGACTACCCCAATGGGCCGTTTACTAAAGAGGCCCAGGATGAGTTGAGTGCCCTGCCTCCGGCGAAGCCGAAGGAAGCCAAGCCTTGAAATCGAAGGCAGAAGGCAGTAGATAGGCCGTGCTTGGTTCTTTGTACTTGGTACTTTGTTTTTTGTGCTTGGTTCTTGCCAGTGATTTACTAAGTACAAAGCACGAAGGACAAAGTACTAAGTACAAATCACAAAGCACTAAGTACAATTCCCAAAGCTCTAAGATCATCTTCCTAAGGCCGACAATTTCATGTCCCTTCTCGTAGTAGGTTCAGTAGCTTTCGACGCGGTCGAAACTCCTTTCGGTAAGTGTGACCAGATGCTCGGTGGCTCTGCGTCGCACTTTTCTATTTCCGCCAGTTACTTTACCGATGTGAGTATAGTCGGCGTCGTGGGCGGCGACTTCTCCGAAAAGGACCAACAAGTGTTTGTTGAACATGGTATTGGACTGCGTGACCTTGAGAGGCTCCCAGATGGCCAAACCTTTCGCTGGTACGGCCGCTACGAATACGATCTCAACGTCGCTCACACGCTCGATACTAAACTGAATGTGTTCGCCGACTTCAAACCAAAGCTGTCGCCGGAGTCGAAGTCGTCACGCCTACTGTTCCTCGGCAACATTCAACCTGATCTCCAGCGCGAGGTAAGGGAACAGATGCCCGATGCGGAGCTCGTGGCCCTCGACACCATGAATCTTTGGATCGAGCACACGCGAGAATCTTTAGTGCGCACCATCAAAGGTGTTGATGTAGTGATTATTAACGACGCTGAAGCGCGGCAGTTGACCGGCATTCCTAACCTGATCAAAGCGGCGCGCGAGTTGCTTACCTGGGGACCAAGAGCGTTGATCGTAAAACGTGGTGAGTACGGCGCCGCACTATTTACCAGGGAGAACTACTTTGCGATTCCGGCTTATCCCCTGGAATCGGTGTTTGATCCAACCGGCGCCGGCGATACGTTTGCCGGTGGCTTTATGGGTTATCTCGATAGCCAGGAAAAGCTCGACGAAGCGGCCATGCGCCGGGCCATGATTTTTGGTTCAGTTATGGCGTCATTTAATGTTGAGGAGTTTGGTACTGATCGCGTGAGTCGGCTAACCAATCAGGAAATAAACGAACGGTTCCATGCGTTCAAAACGATGACCCACTTTGAGGAAATTCCGTTTGAGAAGGCGGCCCGTTCAGTGCCGTAGATCGCTGGGCCCGCGCGGGTGGTTTAGTTCTTGAAGTTGAAAGAGGCAGGCGACCCTCCAGTCCCACTTGCGTTTGCCTGGACAAAGGACGAAGATCCGAGTGAAAGTCACACACTCCTAAGCCAGGGGGCACACATGTTTTGTCCTGTTTGCGAAGCCGAATATGAAGCAGGTATCACGCGCTGTCCAGACGACGATGCAGCGCTCGTGTCCCAGTTGACGCCGGCGACCGCGGCCCACGATAGCAGCGAAGCTCGTTATCTCGTGCTGCACAAACTTGGTTCGCCCGCCGAAGCTGAGATGGTGAACGAGATTCTGATTAACAATGGGATCCGATCAATGGTCAAGTCGGGCGGCGCCGACGCGTTTTCACCCTTGCTGTCAGCAACTGCGGTAGGGGCAGTGATTCTTGTCGACGAACGCGACTTTGATCGCGCCCAGGAGGTATATCGGGCATTCTTTGGCAGCGACACCACACCGCTCACCGGCGGCATGCCCGAAGATGATTTGTTGTAAGTAACCCTCGCAATGGGAGTGAACACCGAACACACTCTGCCACCACGAACTCAGTTTTCGAGGAGAGTATGGAAAATAGTAATTCGGTACCGATCGTTGTTTTCTTGACGGCAGCTAATGGCGAAGAGGCCGCGCGGCTCGCGGATATGCTGGTCGGCGCCAACCTGGCCGCCTGTGTGCAGATTTTGCCCGAAATAGAATCAGTTTATCGCTGGCAGGGAGGAATTGAACGTCAGCCGGAGGTCTTGTTGATAGCCAAAACTTCCCGTTCGAAGTTTCAGGATCTCGATCGTGAGGTGCGGGCGCTTCACAGTTACGACACGCCAGAGATAGTGGCGGTTCCGATAGTGGCTGGTTCTGCGCGCTACCTGCACTGGCTCGACGAGAGTCTAAACTTGTTAAGAGCGCGGTCGGCGAAAGGCTAGCTTTGGACTCGGATCTCGTCAGAGACCAGCGTGTCTAACTTACTAAGGGTGCTCTGGCTCCGCGTGACAATCTGGACCACCTCGGCCGGCGAATCGGTGATATGAAGCAGGCCGAGGTCATGTTCGCCAATTTTCCCACCCGTCAACACCGCTTCCCGTATCCAATCCAGCAGACCCTGCCAGTAGCGCGAACCGAACAGGACCACTGGGAAGTCGCGGATCTTATGGGTTTGAATCAGGGTCAGGGCTTCAAATAACTCATCGAACGTACCAAATCCTCCTGGAAAAATCACAAAGCCCAGGCTGTACTTCACAAACATCATCTTGCGTACGAAGAAGTATTTAAAAGTCAGACTTCGAGTCTGGTACGCATTTGGTTTCTGCTCGAAGGGCAACTCGATGTTGCAGCCGATGGACACTCCTCCCGCTTCAAAAGCCCCACGATTCGCCGCCTCCATAATACCCGGACCACCACCGGTGATAACCGCGAATCCTTCCCGGGCCAGCAACGCGGCCGTTTCCTGGGCTGCCTGGTAATCCGGATCGTTAGGTTTTGAACGGGCTGAACCAAAGATGGAGATTCCCTTAGTGAGCGTCGCCAGCTCGTCGAACCCTTCGACGAACTCACCCATGATGCGGAAGACGCGCCAGGTATCTGTGTGGGTAAATTCATCAGGTCGCGGACTCTCGAGTAGTTGCTCATCCTGGGTTGTGCCTTGCTTCCGGCCAATTAGTTTCTTGTCGTCATCCATTTAGTCTGTGCTCCGGCTGCTAGATACCCATGATGCTATAACCGCAGTCTACGTAGATCACCTCTCCTGTGATTCCAGACGACAGGTCACTACAGAGGAAGACCGCCGTGTTGCCTACCTCGCGTGGTTCTACGTTTCGTTTGAGCGGGGCTCGCTCGGCGTGATGTTTCAACATGGTGCTGAAATCCGCGACACCTCGCGCTGCCAGCGTCTGAATTGGACCAGCGCTAATGGCATTGACGCGAATGTTCTGGGGCCCAAGGTCGTAAGCCAGGTACCTGGTGCTGCTTTCCAACGCTGCTTTCGCCACGCCCATCACGTTATAGCCGGCGACGACTTTCTCGGCGCCGTAGTAAGTCATTGAAACAATACTGCCACCATCGGTCATCAGTGGCGCAGCCGCTCGTGCCAGTTGGGCCAGGGAGTAAGCGCTAATTTCGAGGGCAGTCAAAAATGCGTCACGAGTGGTATCAACGTAAGTTCCGCTCATTGCTTCGCGGGGGGCATAGGCGATGCTGTGGATGAGAAAGTCGAGCCGGCCAAACTCTTCGCCAAGCTTGCGAAAAGTGTCGTCGACTTCATCCTGCTTGGTCACGTCGCAGGGTAACAACAGGGAAGAGGGCATTGCTTCCGCGGTCAGGCTCTCGACATTTTCTTTCAGGCGTTCACCTTGATAGGCAAACGCAAGGCGCGCCCCCGCTTTATGTAGTGCCTGCGCACTGGCCCAGGCAATCGAGCGCTTGTTGGCGACACCAAAGATGATTCCATTATTGTTCTCTAACATTTGCGTCCTTCAGTTATAAGGTCCTGGGAGTTCGTTTCGGCCTGGTTCTTAAGTTGGGCACCGACCCGCGATTCTAACGTCACAAGGTAAGACTGAAAAATACGGTCCTCGCTTCGATTTCAACTCTCTGCGCCACCTCTGTGTCTCCGCGACTCTGCGGTAAAGTTCATCTTTCGCTTCAACGCTACCGCAGAGTCGCGGAGACACAGAGGTGGCGCAGTTTTGTGATCTGATTGTAGCAGACAAGGATCGAACCTTGAGGTGAATGCCTCTTTACAAACACTCAACCGTAGAGTCTGAGAGGACACTGAGCTGACGCAGCCTTTGTTCATTGGATCGCGGGCTAGGCGGCTGCTGTTTCCGGAGCATTCATAAGCGCTTTGTATTCACCGCTCTCGACCCATTGCAGAATCTCTGACACGCGCCACACCGGAAACGGATGAGTGAGTCCGGAAGTGATGACGTCGGCCCAAAAACGATCCAGCGCCTTCTCGTCGTAGTTCTTCTGGAAATCCCGCGCCTGGGCCAGGAATTGATCGTAGTCGACTCTGGAAGCAAAGGTGCCCCCGCTCAGTTTCATCATCGTGCGACCGATCACGTTTGCGTCCTGGGTAACCAGTAGGGCGGCGCGGTCACACGACAACTCCGCTCGCCGTGCCCAGGCCAGTAGGGCCGCGCGCATGCTCATCGTCAGTAGTTCCTTGACGATGAAGGTGAGTGGCGAGGCGAGTACTGCGGTCTTGGCCAGGAATTCAATCAGACGAGCTGCAGTCAGATAAAGAACGTGTTCAGAATGGATATGGCCCACTTCATGAGCTACGACTGCCAGCACTTCTTCGTCAGTCAGCCGTTCGATCAGTTGCGAGTACAACACGATGACCGGACGCTCAACGCCACCGGTGAACGCATTCACCACCGGATTCTGTTGCACGTACAGTTCCGGCATGTCGACCCCCAGCGTGGTGCAGGCAATTTGCAGCTTCGCGTACAGGTCCGGGCATTGTTGTGGGGTGACCTTCACGGCGCTGGCGGTGAAGATCACTCTGATGGCGGATTCGCCGGTGACCGCTAACAGCTTCTTGAGCGCCGTGTCGATTCCTGGGATGGCCCGCAGTGTTGCCAGGGCGCGCCGGTCGTCCGGGTGGATGTACTGGTCCTTGTCCAAACGGGCGAATTTCTTGTGCGGCGCGTCAGACAAGGGCAAGCGGCAACGACCACAGCGTACATCGCCATTATCGGGTCGCAATTGATTTCGCTGCCCGCAGTAGCGGCAGCGAATTGAGATTTGGGGATCACTTGGAGTTAAGTCTTCGTTGTCGGCCATAGTAATGACTCTTTCATTCGTGCGATTCTGTCTCTAACGAGTATTAGCCATCCGCGATTTTCAGACAAGTCTACTGGGAGCGCAGGCGGCCCGCCTGCTTGCATCTCCCATCGGTTAAAAATAAAGCGAGCGGGGCCATCAGCGCTCCCAGATCAATGCTTAAAGTGGCGAATACCGGTCAGGACCATCGCCAGGTTGTGTTCGTCGGCAGCCGCAATCACCTCGTCGTCCCGTACCGACCCACCTGGCTGGATGACGGCGGTGATGCCAAACTTGGCTGCTTCGTCGATCCCATCGCGGAATGGGAAAAAGGCGTCCGAGGCGAGCACCGAACCGGCAACGGGTAACTGGGCTCTCATCGCGCCAATCTTTACCGAATCTACCCGCGACATCTGGCCCGCCCCAACGCCTACGGTCTGGTTCTCCCGGGCGTACACAATTGCGTTTGACTTGGTGTGCTTACAGACTGTCCAGGCAAACAGCAACGCGCGAATCTCTTCTTCTGTGGGAGAGCGCTTGGTCACGACTTCTAGCCCGTCGCGGCTGAGTTGGTGATCGTCTCCTGTTTGGACCAACATGCCACCGCTGATTTGCCTGCATTCAAGTCCCGCTGCTCGCTTGACGGAATCCATCTTGATGACTCGGAGGTTCTTTCTTGTTCGCAATACCTCGAGGGCCGAGGGGTCGTAGTCGGGTGCGATCACTACCTCGGTGAAGATCTTTATTACTTCTTGCGCAGCTGTCTCGTCCACGTCGACATTGAAGGCGACGATCCCACCAAAAGCTGAGACTGGATCAGTCGCCAGCGCCAGTCGA
>DATFRK010000599.1:0-4687 GCA_035263325.1 Pyrinomonadaceae bacterium
AGCGACCGCCCGCTTCTTCAACGATTGGCAATAAAGCCGCGCAGTCCCAAAGATTCATTACCGGATCCAACATTACTTCCGCTCGGCCAGTAGCCACCAATACGTGTCCGTAGCAGTCACCCCAGGTACGACTGGTCTTCACCCGACCTTGAATTGCGCCTAGTGCTTTGCCAAAGCCATAGCGGACACAGCCGACAAAATCAGTGCAAACTAAAAGCGACTCCGCGAGCGTAGCCGTGGTTGACACTTGTGTGCGCCGTCCGTTGAGGAAACAGCCCATCCCCTTCGCGGCATACACAATTTCGTCGAGCACAGGAAGATTGATCACTCCCGCACTGGGCTCGCCATCAATTTCAAGTGCGATCAGCACACCGTAGAAGGGCACACCATGGACGAAAGAATAGGTGCCGTCTATCGGGTCGATGATCCAGCGACGTCCCGATCTGCCATGTGTTTCCCCTTCCTCTTCTCCCAGCACACTATCGTCAGGGAACTTTTCCGCTATCGCTCTGCGCAGATAGCTTTCCGCCGCGCGGTCCGCGATCGTCACGAAGCTGCCGTCCGCTTTGGTGTCCGTTTCCGGTTCCTTGCGAAAGTACTGGAGCGTGATCTCGCCTGCATGACGAGCGATCTCTACTGCGAATTCGAGTGCGTCGTTCAGTTCAGTCGCTTGAATAGTCACTCTTCTCCATCACTGCTTGGGAACTCGGCGCCGGGCCAACTCTGCCCGAATGTCGTTTAACTCGACACCCTGCTCCACTAGCAACACCAGCAGGTGATACAGTAGATCTGAGACCTCGCCCACAAACAATTTCTTGTTGGCGTTTTTTGCGGCCACGATCGTCTCCGCCGATTCCTCGCCTACTTTCTTCAAGATCTTGTCTAAGCCTTCATCAAACAGGTAGGTGGTGTAGGAGCCTTCGGGCCGCTCTTGTTTCCGACTGACGATCAACTGGTACAGCTGATCGAGTAAGTTGCCAAAATTTTCAGTTCTGACACGCGGCCCGGTAGCGACAGCATCAGCGAGAGAGTTGTGAAAACAGGATACTGCTCCGGTGTGACAGGCTGGGCCATTCGCGTCAACCAGGATAACAATCGCATCCTGATCACAGTCCAGCTTAATGTCGACCACTGTTTGCGTATGGCCTGACGTCTCACCCTTGTGCCAGAGCTCGTTCCGCGAACGCGACCAAAACCAGGTCTCGCCGGTGTCAATCGTGCGCCTGAGACTCTCCTCGTTCACGTAGGCTACCGTTAAGACTGCCAGCGTCTTGGCATCTTGCACGATGGCTGGCAACAAACCATTACTATCAAACTTAAGTTCTGCGAGACGAAAATTCATAATCAGTTAGCGGACTACAACTCCTCGTCCTTGCAAGTAGTCTTTCACATCTCTGATCGACAACTCGCCAAAATGGAATAACGAAGCTGCCAACACCGCACTAGCACCGCCTTCAGTGAATGCCTCGTAAAAATGCTCCAATTTACCCGCCCCACCTGAGGCAATAACCGGAATCTTGACTGCCTGCGACGCTGCCCTGGTCAGTTCAATATCGTAACCTTCACGGGTACCGTCGCGATCCATGCTCGTGAGTAGTATTTCACCGGCGCCCAAAGCTTGGGAACGCACAATCCACTCGAGTGCATCAATGTGTAAATTGTTGCGTCCACCATGAGTGTAAACCTCCCAGCCGGCCTCTGGCTTCTCCGCGTCGCGACGTCGGGCGTCGACCGCCACTACGATGCATTGGCTACCGAACATTTCCGCACATTCATTGATCATCGTCGGCTGCTCCAGCGCAGCGGTGTTAACTGTAACCTTATCGGCTCCGGCACGGAGGATTTCTCGTACATCTTCAGCCGAACGCAAACCACCGCCCACAGTGAAAGGTATAAACACTTCATCGGCGACGCGACGGACCAGGTCGGTGACAATAGCTCGCTTGTCAGACGACGCGGTGATGTCGAGAAAGGTCAGTTCATCCGCTCCTTCAACATCGTAGCGCTTCCCCTGTTCGACCGGGTCGCCCGCATCAACGAGGGAAACGAAGCGAATGCCTTTAACGACGCGGCCGTTGTCTACATCGAGGCAGGGAATGATTCGTTTTGCGAGCATCGTCGACACCATTTCGCGGTAGCAGCGCCTCGTGTGCAAGCAGTCAGTACCATCTCGCGGTAGCGGATGGGTCGCCTCTTACCAGACGAGGCTCTTAGTGTTGATAGGCGACCCATCCGCTACCGCGAGATGGTACTGACTGTGCCCCGTCAACAATCAACAATCGGCAATCACATGACGTGAGTTGCAAAATTCGCCAGCATCCTCAGCCCCACGGCCTGACTCTTCTCCGGATGAAATTGCACACCGCAGACGTTTCCTTCCGCTACAACTGACGCGTAAGTCGAGCCGTAGTCAGTTTCACCGGCCACCGCGGCGGCAGAAGTTGGATCACAAAAATACGAGTGCACAAAATAGAAGAACGAATCGTCCGGTACCCCGACAAACAACGGGTGTGAACGCCGCTGTCGAATGCGATTCCAACCGACCTGTGGTACCACCAGATCAGCGCCAAAGCGGCGCACCCGTCCTTTCAGGATCCCTAGCCCTCGTGAACGACCAAACTCATCTGACTCTTCAAAGAGCATTTGCATGCCCACGCAAACTCCCAGCAACGGCACGCCCGCCGCGACCCTGTCTCTGACCAGTTCCACTAAACCATGATCAGCCAGCGCTCGCATGCAGCTGGCAAACGCTCCGACCCCGGGTAGCACCAGTCGCTCCGCGCTGCGCAACTCACACTGGTCCCAGGTAACAATCGCCTCCTGGCCGGTGGCGGCAAAAGCTTTTTCCACCGAACGCAGGTTGCCTACGCCATAGTCAATGATCGCAACCTTCACAAGGATCCCTTTGTACTCGGCACACCGGTGACGCGATGATTCAGTTCCACGGCACTGCGCAAGGCCCGAGCCGAGGCTTTGAATGTGCCTTCCAACATGTGATGGGTGTTACGACCGCGCAAGCAGTCGATATGCAGATTGAATTTCGCGGTCTCGGCGAACGAACGCCAAAAGTGCTCTGCCAATTCTACCGAGAAGTTGCCAATCTTCTGCCGCTTAGTTTGGACTTCATAGACCAGGTAAAAGCGACCGGACAGATCAATCACCGAACGGCACAACGCCTCGTCCATCGGAACGAGCGCTTCACCGTAACGATTAATTCCGGCCTTATCTCCGAGTGCCTGGACCAACGCCTGTCCGAGGGTGATGGCGATGTCCTCCACTGAATGGTGATCATCGATCTCCAGGTCACCTTGGCATTGAACGACCAGATCGAACAGTCCATGCTTGGCAAATAGTTCAAGCATGTGGTCTAGAAATGGCAGACCGGTGCCAACGCGCGACTTCCCGGCGCCATCCAGGTTCAACGAGACACGAACATCGGTCTCCTTGGTTTTGCGTCGCACTTCTGCTGTTCGATTGGCTTTTGTCTTCGCCATTTTATCTACCGGTTGGCAAAAATCTCCCGCAAAGATTTTAGTAAGAGATCATTTTCTTGTGGCGTGCCCACGCTGAAGCGAAAGTAATCGTGCAACATCGGGTAGTGGCTGACATCACGAATGAGGATGTCGCGCTTGATTAGTTCGGTAAAGACCTGCTGCGGCGGCAGCGCGGAACGCACGATCATAAAATTTGCTTGCGAAGGAACTGGCTCTAAGCCGTCGATCTGCCTTAGTTGCTCAAGCACACGGTCGCGCTCAGCTAAGATCAACTTAACGAGCGGTCGCAATTCGCTTTCATACATTTCAAGTGCCACTTCCGCTGCTGTCTGGGAAAAAGCGTTCAGGTTGTAAGGCAAAACGGCCTTGCGGATCTCAGTTACGAGCGCCGGCGCGGCGAGCAGATATCCGAGTCGCAAGGAGGCCAGGGCCATCGCTTTGGAGAAGGTTCGCAGCACCACCAGGTTTTCATAGTCTTTTAGCAGCGGGACTGCCGAGTGGCCGGCAAATTCGTGATAGGCCTCATCAACTACCACCAAACCACGAGCGGTCTCTAAGATCATTTTTAGGTCACTATCACTGATCTTGCAGCCGGTCGGATTATTTGGAGAACAAATGATCGTTACCTGCGGCTGCGTTTGTTCAATGCTTCGTAACAACGCAGCTGCGTCGAATTGCAAACCGGGTTGCAAGGGAACGCTTTGCACCTGTCCACCGAGGACAGTCGTTACCTGACGATACAAGGCAAACGTGGGCTCGGAAATAAGCACTCGCTTCTTCTCACCAACGGTCACCATCAGCACCGCCTGGATCAGTTCATTGGAACCGTTGCCGGCAATAACCCCGGCCGGAGTCCAGGAGGCAAATTGGGCCAGCTTTTCGTGCAAACTGGTCGGCACAAAATCCGGGTAGCGAGACCATGGTCGCAGAGCCAGGCGGCTTAAAGTCTCCTCTTTAATCCTCAGTGGCGCATCCCAGGGATTCTCATTCTGGTTCAGTTTGACCGTGGTGCGATGCGGCGACAGCGAATAGGCGCGAAGATCTCTAACGGCAGATTTGATTACTTCGAGTCTATCTGTCATTTCACTCCCCAACAAATGACCCATCAGGCCGCATAATGAAATCATCACTCAAAGGAGAAACTGTTCGCCGCAGACTGCCATCACCCAGCAACACAAAGATCCGCAAATCAC
>DATFRK010000600.1:0-15230 GCA_035263325.1 Pyrinomonadaceae bacterium
TCCGACGATGGCACGATTTCTAT
The DNA here is from genome assembly GCA_035263325.1 of Pyrinomonadaceae bacterium. GTDB lineage: Bacteria > Acidobacteriota > Blastocatellia > Pyrinomonadales > Pyrinomonadaceae > PSRF01. The sequence continues at coordinate 24 of DATFRK010000600.1, forward strand.
TGCTACTACGAGCGGAGAAGCTGCGGACGCTGCAGTCAACCGCATTCGGGGCCTGACGGCGGAGGCAGAAATAGGCCAGACGTACCTGGGAACGGTGTCCCGCATCGTTGATTTTGGAGCGTTCGTGGAAATCTTTCCAGGCACCGATGGTTTGTTGCACATTTCTGAGATTGCCGATCGTCGCGTTAAGGACGTGAGAGACGAATTGAAGGAAGGTCAGCAGATCCTGGTGAAGTGCATTGGCCGTGACGGTAATAAGATCAAGTTGTCGCGCAAAGCAGTCTTGCGTGATGAGAATCGCAAGGCAGAAGCTGCCAGCGCGAACGAGGCTGAGTAAACACTGTTTACTCTTTTAATCAAGGAAAAGGAATAGAGAAGTCAAGGAACAAAGGCGGGAGGTTTGACTCTCCCCAAACCTCCGCTTTTGTTTGGTTTTCAAGGCTTTACGGTATCCAAAGCTGGAATCCTCTCGATATTGATCATCTCCTCATATCACGAGCGAAGCCGTTGGACCATGAGCTAAGAAGTATCCGCAGATCCAAGGCAGCTCTGTAAGTAATCAACAGCACATTCCCCCAATTCCTCCTGGACTCAGGAGCTGGGGTGAGTCTTGAGGAGGAGTTCCCGACAAATGAGGATTCGAGTTTTCCGCGCCGTTGCCGCGATCCTTAGCATCGCGTTGTTGGCCGGTTCGCCAGTGCAGGCTGCGCCAGTGGCCATCAGCGAAGTACTACAAGTACTGAGCAATCAACAGGGCCCGGCGGAACTTCGGTTGCGCGGCGCCACGCAAGATCCAGCCTCTGGAACTAAGGGCTCCGTTCAATCAAGCGTAATCTCTAGCGAGACGTCGAGTTCAACGAGCGGTGCTACGACGAGTTCCTCCCGTTCATTGCTCTCCGGCATAGCGCCAGGCACAAATGATCCGGTTGTAGGTACCGTCACTGTCATCGCTGAAGGTGACGTGGATGGCACGGTTTGCGACTGTGGTGAAATTCCAGTAGTTGGTAGCATCCCGAAATGGCCCTTCCTGTTTCTCGCTGCCATTCCCCTCTTCTTCATTCCCGAGTGCAAAGACTGCGACAAGCCTCCCGTATGCAAGGATTGCATAATTCCCTCGTGTATTGAGTGTCCAGTTCCCACTCCTACGCCGACTCCTCCAGGAGAAGTACCAGAACCGACTGCGCTGCTTTTGTTCGGCTCCGGCCTGGCTGCATTTGGTGCCGGCTTACGGCGACGCTATTTGCGAGGAAAGCTCGCGGCCCAGCTAGCTGCGAGAGAGGAGAACTAAGCTAATGTCGACGTTCAAACACGCGCGCCAGCTCAGGTTCTTGTTTGCAGTCGGTTTCGCCTTGATGTTTGGGGTGATGCACGCACCGGCAACTGCGTATGGAAAACCGAAGAAAGCTAAGTATGGCACGATCAAGATTCTGACTACACCCGGTGGCCTGCCGCTTTCAGTTGATGGCAAGCCGTACGGTGAGACGACTACTGATTATCGAGCGTTAGATCTGGAACCAGGGTTACACGTTATCGATATAACCTTGCCCAGCGGACAACGCTGGACGCGTGAGATCGAGCTACCACCCGGCCGGATTAAATGCGTAGCGCTGAACTATCATCCTGCGCCACCGGTGGCTAAATCACCGTGCCCGTATCCGGTCATTATTTCTGCCCCAGGTCAGGTTAGCGAGGGAGAAATCGTGACCTACACTTCCGATCTTACTTATGGTGGAAGCGCGAGTTTGCATTACACGTGGAAGGTAAGCCCCGCTAATGCGCGCATCATTAGTGGCGCCGGCACACCAACGATCACCGTTGATTCAACCGGGCTCGCTGGTCAGCGAATAACGGCAGTGTTGGTAGTCGATGATGGTTCTGGTGATACAGTTTGCCGGCAGACGGCCCAGGCTTTCACCTTCGTACCAGCGCACGAGAAACGGGCGATCGAGGGCAGAGAGTATGATACCTGCTCTAACTGTAAGTTTGACGATCAGAAAGCTCGACTCGACAACCTGGCCGTTGAACTGCAAGGCGATCCCACAACTACAACTTACATCTTTGCCTATGGTGGTCGCACCAGCCCGGTGGGACAAGCCGATCGGCTGCTGGCCCGCTCCCGTGATTATCTGGTTTCACAGAGAGGCATTGATGCCTCGCGCATCATCCTCAGCAATGGAGGATTCCGTGAAGAGGATGCGGTGGAGATTTGGTTGGTGCCGCGCGGAGCGACGCCACCAAGACCATCACCCACTATTCAAGCGGGTGATGCCCGACCCAGCCCGGCGCCCTCAAGCGCACCGACCAGGCGACGTCGAGGCTAAAAGTTTCGAGCAAGGGGGGGACAGAAAAAGGAGGCAAGAGCACAAGACACTCTTGTCTCCTTTTTTACTTTTGCCCGTATGATTAGACCACCTGATGCTCTCTACTATCGCTACTGCCTTTCTCAGTTTCGCCGCCACTAACATCGACGACATCTTCCTGCTCACCATCTTTTTCGGGCAACGTGTTCGTCCCGGGAAAGTTGTACTGGGTCAGTATCTTGGCTTCATAGCCTTAGTAGTAGTCAGCCTTTCTGGCTATTTCCTACGGTTTGTTGTCCCGGAAGCCTGGATTGGCATACTGGGACTGTTGCCAATTGTCATCGGCGTGAGAAAGTTATGGGCCTCGGGAAAAAACAGGCCCGGGCAGACAGCCGGCCCTGATACTACTTCCATTCTCACAGTGGCTGCCGTCACGTTTAGCAATGGTGGCGACAACATAGGAATCTACGTACCGTTATTCGCTGCCAGCGACTTCGGCCGGCTGGTTATCACAGTTACCGTTTTCCTGATCTTGCTAGCGGCCTGGTGTTTAGTCGGTTACTTCCTGGGAAGTCTGCCAATCGTTCGGCGATCGATCGAACGTTACGGTCGCATTGTTGTTCCGGTCGTGCTGATAGGCTTAGGAATAAAGATCATTGTTGATAGTGGCACGCTGCAGCTCTTTAAATAAACGCACAAGTTAAGCCTGGGGGCGTGACGTTGACGCTTGCCCGACGCTGTGGTAACAATTCTTGCCAAGCCTTCCCCACAAAGAGTTAGCCCCAATTCAGCAAATCCGAACCAAACTGGAGGCGTTATGGCGGATGATAGTGGTGGTGGAGGAAGTGCGGGCGTTGTAGCGATAGTAGCGATCTTTGTTATCGTAGTATTGATTGCGCTCTTTGCTTTTAGACATACATTGTTTGGTGGCCGTGGTACACAGAAGATTGATGTGAATATCCAGACACCGAGCAAATAATTCGGCGCCAAAAATCGCGAGGGAAGAGGGAATAGAAGATTCTCTCTTCTTTTCTATTTTCGAGCCCTGGCTGTTAGACTCGGACTTATCTCCTGGTTTCACTTCAATATTCGCTTATGCCGTCACCTAACATAGACACCATCGTATCCCTGGCTAAACGTCGCGGTTTTGTCTTCCCCTCATCAGAAGTTTATGGCGGACTTGGGAGCGCCTGGGACTATGGTCCGTTGGGCGTAGAACTCTGCAACAACGTGAAGCAGGCATGGTGGCGTTGGTTGGTGTATGAACGTGATGATATCGAGGGGATCGACTCGTCGATCATTCTTAACCGACTGGTGTGGAAGTACTCCGGACATGAGGACACGTTTCATGATCCCCTGGTTGATTGTCGCGAGTGTAAGGTGCGGTTGAGGGCCGACAAACTCGCCCTACCTGCAGAGGCAAAAACGGATGTAGCGGACTTGATCCGGCAGAAGCAGGTAAAGTGTCCCAACTGCGGCTCAAGTGACCTCACCGAGCCTCGTCCTTTCAACATGATGTTTCGGACGACCCTGGGGGCCGCAGCAGATGAAAACGATCCCACTGCCCTGGCTTATCTGCGACCGGAAACTGCGCAAGGAATTTTTATTAACTTCCTCAATATCCAGACAGCGTTGCGGCGCAAGATTCCGTTTGGCATCGCGCAGGTGGGCAAATCGTTTCGCAATGAGATCACGCCGGGCAATTTCATTCTGCGGACGCGCGAGTTCGAACAGATGGAGATGGAATACTTCGTCAGGCCTGACGCAGAACATTTCAAGTTAGTCGACGAGTGGGTCGAAAATTACGTTGAGTGGTTCAAAGGATTAGGTATGGATCCGCGCAATCTGCGTTTGCACGAGGTGCCGAAAGAGGAACTGGCTCACTATTCAGAGCGCACCGTGGACATTATGTACCGTTATTTTCCTGAGCGGCCGGAAGAGGAACGGCAGTGGGAAGAACTGATGGGAATTGCTTACCGGACCGACTTTGATTTGCGATCGCACTCGAGTAAATCGACTGATGGCGAAGGTACTCGTTCCAACCCTGATTCGACCGAGGATCTTTCGTATTTTGATGAGAGCACAAAACAGCGATTTTATCCCCACGTGATTGAGCCGGCGGCGGGTGTTAACCGAACTGTGTTGGCGCTGTTGATGGACGCATATTCGGAGAAGACTAACGACAAGGGCGAGACCCGGGTAATTCTAAAACTCAGTCCCCAGTTAGCTCCGATTAAGGCGGCCATTTTGCCCCTGGCCAAGAACAAGCCCGAGATTGTTGGCATGGCAAAAGCGATAAAGCGTTCACTGCAGCCGGTGCTGCGTGCGGTTTACGACGATACTGGCGGCATCGGTAAGTTGTACGCGCGGCAAGATGAAATAGGGACTCCGTTTTGCATTACGGTCGACCATCAATCGCTTGAAGATGAGGCGGTCACGGTGCGCGACCGTGATACGTGGGAACAAGAGCGCATCAAAGTCTCGGAGTTGGCTGAACATTTGTTAAAACGACTAAAGCCGGGAGTTCCAGGACATGCCGGTAGTTAAGAAACGAAATCAGCAAACTGAAACTCGCTTGCTATTGGAATCCAGCGAGCCAGTGGAACTGCCTCCTGCCGAAATCGACGACAAGGCCGTCCTGGTGCAGTTCGACAAGTTCAGACCGTTCATACCCGAGTTGCTGGCGGCGCTGCGCGAAGGCACGATCGCTGAGCCCGTTCCGGTAATGTTGGACGGTTCTACGTTTGCGATTCATGGGCCAACTAGAACGTTCTGGGTCAAAATCTGGCATGCCGCAGGCAGTGATATGACCAATATCGATAGGGCCCAGGTCATAAGCTGTTTGCCCTCCACCAGGGGCATGCAAATCGTCGTCGACTCACCAGAAGAAGAGTAAAAGAGCTGGGGTTGTTGCCTCACTGAATAGGACCTACAGAACGAATAGGACCTATCTGTCTCGTCGATCTGGGCCCGTGAGATTGACCAACATGATCAAGATTCCCGAAAAAGTGGGCCAACTAGCGCTCGCGATTCGCGAAGCTGGGGGCCGGGCTGTGCTAGTTGGTGGTTGTGTGCGTGATGGGTTGATGGGTGCGCAGCCGAAGGATTGGGATTTGGAAGTGTACAAGTTGGAGCCCGAGAAGTTGCGCGCCGTGCTCGATGCCTTCGGTCCAGTCAACGTGGTTGGCGAAGCGTTCACGGTCTACAAATTGGGTGCGGATCTTGATGTCTCAATGCCGCGCCGCGAAAGGAAGGCGGGTCGGGGGCATCGTGGATTTGTTATTGAGGGCGACCCGGCGATGAGCATAGCCGAGGCCACGCGCCGGCGCGACTTCACTATCAATGCGATCTTGCAAGATCCACTCACTGGCGAGGTGATCGATCCATTCGCGGGAAAGGATGACATCCAACGCGGTCTAATTCGGGCTGTTGCCGCTGAGACTTTTGCGGAAGACAGTTTGCGAGTGTTACGAGCAGCGCAATTCGCAGCGCGGTTCGAATTTGAGGTGGATGCGGACACCGCCGCGCTTTGTCGCAGTATTGATGTTACCGACTTGCCCGCCGAAAGGATCTGGGGCGAGGTTGAGAAGCTTTTGTTGAAAGCCCTGCGTCCTTCACTGGGGGTTGAGTGGCTGCGAAAATTTGGCGTGCTGGAGGTACTCTTCCCGGAAATTGCGAGGTTGATCGGGGTACCGCAGGATCCCGTCTGGCACCCGGAAGGAGATGTGTTTGTTCACACCCAACTGGTTATCGATGGCGCTCGGAAGTTGCTTGAAGACTTGTCTTACCCCCGGCAAGTTACAGTAATGCTGGCGGCGCTCGCTCATGATTTCGGTAAGCCGGCGACGACCCAGTTTTTAGACGACCATTGGCGCTCGCGCGGTCACGAAGAAGCGGGTGTCGGGCCGAGTCGAAGATTTCTCGAACGCCTCAAGGTTCACACTATCGACGGTTATGATGTCCGCAATCAGGTGATAGCGCTGGTGCGCGAGCACTTGAAGCCGGGCGAGTTCTACAAGAAGCGTGATGAAGTTGGCGAAGGAGCGTTTCGTCGACTAGCCCGACGGTGCGAGCTCGACTTGTTGTACCGCGTCGCCAAGGCTGATTCGTTGGGACGGAATGCTGAATGGGTGCCGCGAGAGAAGTGGTACGACGCCGAGGCGCAGGAGTGGTTCATCAAACGGGCTCGCGAACTCGAAGTGGACCAACATCCTCCGGCGCCGATACTCCTGGGTCGACATCTGCTCGAACTGGGGGTGACGCCTGGGCCCCAGATGGGCGAGATCACGCGGGCAATTTATGAAATGCAGCTCGATGGCCGGGTGCGCAACCTGGCTGACGCGCGCGCGGAGGCGAAGAGATTGGTTGGCAAGAACTAGCTAGGTTGCGGGTTGTTGTTGTGTGACACAATGGATCGTGCCCATGCCCCAGACGAGTGGCTCGCAGTTTATAGGGACCACGCGGCGATCAGCAAAAACCTGCTGTAACGTTTCCACGGCTCGTTCGTCGTTTGCATGGCCAAAAACCGGGGCCAGAACCACGCGGTTGCCAATATAGAAGTTTGCGTAGCTGGCCGGCAGCCGGTCAAGGTTACGCGAATTAGTACTCGTGCCGCCGACGATGCCGGGCATCGGCAGGGTCACAATTTCAAACGAATGGCCGTTAGCATCCGTCATTAGCCGCAGCCGGGTCAAATTGTCCTGGAGTAGTTTGAAATTTGCGTCGGCGGGATCATCTTCAACGACACAGATGATGGTATTGGTATCAACGAAGCGGGCGATATCGTCGATGTGTCCATCCGTGTCGTCGCCGACGATGCCTTCTCCCAGCCACAAAACCGTTTCGACGCCGAGATAATTCTTCAGGTACAGTTCGATCTCGTCTTTGCTGAGCTGTGGGTTGCGGTTCGGATTCAGGAGACACTGCTCGGTCGTCAAGACGCAACCATTACCATTCACTTCAATGGAGCCACCTTCGAGCACGATTCCGGGCTCAAAACGGGGTAGTTTCAAAAAGTTTTCCAACACTTTAGGAATTCGGTTATCCCGTTTCAACTCTTCATACTTGTTACCCCAGGCATTGAATTCCCAGTCGTTGTAAGCCAGTCCTTGAGGGCCAACCAGGAAATTAGGGCCGTAGTCACGGATCCATGAATCAACCGTTTCAATGCGCTGGAAGTGAACATTTCTTGCGCCCGGAAAATCACATCTTTTTTGGACAGCGGCCTCCGCTGCCTCATCATCCACGAGCAGATTAACAATTTCATGGGACGTCAGGGCCGCCATCATTTGCACGAAAATCTCTTCGACTTGCGGCACCCGGCCAGGCCAGGTCTCGGGATCTTTGGGCCACGTAAGCCACGTGGCCGTATGCGGATGCCATTCGGCGGGCATACGATAGCCCAGTTCCCAGGGAGTCTTTTTAGTGGTGTCCTCCATTACTGACTCTCAGGAGTTCACCGTCTTCAGACGGAGATAGCGAACGATGCCTACAAGGCTAATCAGGACCCAGAAGACCTCAATCACAAAAGCGGAGAGATTGAAGTTGGCCCACAAAGACAGGATTATGAAACAGGCGCCGACGGCGTTGAGAAGTGAGTAAGTGATACTACTACTCTCCAGCTTGTTCAGTTGTAACAATAAGTAGGCGAGCATCAGTAACACCACGCCTACATTGCCGACAAAGTCCAGCAGTCCATAGGTCATCGCTATTCACCGTAGCGGAATTTCAACCCTTCATAGGCATCGATTCGTCGATCGCGCAGGAAGGGCCAGTTTTGACGGGTTTCGTCGATCTTGCTCAGGTCACATTCCACTACCAGCACTTCTTCCTTATCTGCTGAAGCCTTCGCCAGTATGCGACCAAAGGGATCGGCCACGAACGATTGGCCCCAGAAGTGAAGCTTACCTTCACGACCCACGCGATTCACCACCACGACAAAAATTCCGTTGGCAATCGCATGACCGCGCTGGATCGTTTCCCAGGCTGCGTGTTGGGCCTCGTTCATGGCTGGTTGTTCATCAGGCAACCAGCCGATGGCGGTGGGATAAAACAGGAATTGTGCGCCACTTAAAGCAGTGAGACGGGCCGCTTCCGGAAACCACTGATCCCAGCAAACGAGCGTGCCGACTTTTCCGTAAGTGGTGTCGTGGGTTTGAAAGCCCAGATCGCCGGGGGTGAAGTAAAACTTTTCGTAATAAAGGGGATCATCCGGAATATGCATCTTGCGATACTTCCCCACTATCTTTCCCGAGGCATCGATAATCACCGCGGTATTGTGATAGACACCAGCAGCTCGTTTCTCAAACAGCGAAGCGATAATGACTACCTTTTTTTGTTTGGCAACTTTGCTAAGAGCTTCGCTGGAAGGGCCGGGGATGGTTTCTGCTAATTTGAAGAGTTCAATGTCTTCCGTTTGACAAAAGTACTGGGAGCGAAAGAGCTCCTGCAGGCAAACAATCTGAGCGCCTTTTTTGGCTGCCTCGCCGATGCGCGAGATAGCCTTCTTGAGGTTGGCCTCGGGTTCCAAACCGCAACTCATTTGTACGAGACCCAGAATCACGCTGTCGGCTTTCGCTTTCTTCGGCATGCGGCGCAGTATAACAAAGCAAACTCGCAAAAAAGAAAAAGGTAAAGCCTTTCCCGCCAGCGAATCAGCGAGTGGTGCATTGAGATCCTGCCCACAAAGAGCCGCATCTAATCTCAGGAGCGGCTAACTAAACTGGAGAATCCCACCAACGGCAGTTGGTCGATAGTTCACGTCCCGCCTACAACAGTGGCTAACTAAACTGGAGAATCCCACCAACGGCTGTTGGTGGATAGTTCAAGTCCAACCTAACAAACAGCGCCAACTCGCCTCGGCAAATACCGCCCCAGCAGTTGGTGGATACCTTCACACCGCTCCGCAAATTCCACCAAATTTGATTGAGGATCCAGCGTCTGTTTTGTAGAAAGGACGTGAACAATCCACCAACTGCCGTTGGTGGTATTTGCCGAGGTGAGTTGGCGCTGTTTTGTAGAAAGGACGTGGACAATCCACCAACTGCCGTTGGTGGTATTTGCCGAGGTGAGTTGGCCGCTGTTTTGTAGAAAGGACGTGAACAATCCACCAACTGCCGTTGGTGGGATTCTTGGTTACCTGTCGGCCGACCGCACCCGACAGATTTGGACGCTTCCTGTGGTCTTGGCCCTTTTGGACTTTGTCGCCGGGACTTAAGTAAGATGTCCGGTCATTTTTTAGAACTATCCGAAAAGAGTGAAACCATGATCGAATTTGAACTGACTGAAGACCACCGGGCGCTGGTGCAAACAGTGCGAGAGTTTGCCCAAAAAGAAGTAGCGCCTTACATCAAGGAATGGGACGAGAAACAACAATTCAATCCGGCTATTCTGAAGCAAATGGCTGAGCTGAACCTACTGGGAGTTTGTATTCCGGAAACGTATGGCGGGGCCGGGTTCGACTATATCTCCCTGGGGTTGGTGTGCGAAGAACTGGAGGCAGTCGACACTTTCTTGCGGGTCGTGATGTCGGTGCACACTGGTCTTAACAGCTTGACTCTTTATACGTGGGGTACCGAAGAGCAAAAGCAGAAGTACCTGGTGCCACAGGCAAAAGGAAACAAGATTGCTACTTATGGTTTGACTGAGCCCGGGGCCGGATCTGACGTGGTGGGAGCGCGTTCTACGGCGCGCCGGGATGGCAACGAATGGGTTCTGAATGGCGAGAAGATGTGGATCAGTTTGGCGGACCTGGCTGACAACTTTCTCTTCTTTTGTTGGACTGACGAGGAGAAGAGGCGCAAGCGCGATCATACCGGCATGTCGTGTTTCATCGTGGAGCGGACGATGAAAGGATTCTCGTCCGGAACGATTCACGGGAAGCTGGGCATTCGCGCCGGCAACACCGGCTACTTTTCCCTGCAGGATGTGCGCGTGCCGCAGGAGAACATGGTCGGCGAAGAAGGCGAAGGTTTCAAAATTGCGATGTTCGCCCTGGAGCAAGGTAGGTACACAGTTGCCTCCGGGGCTACCGGTGTGATCAGAGCTTCGCGCGACGCTGCCGTAGCTTACGCAAACACCAGAGAAACATTTGGCACAAAGATAGCCAACCACCAGTTGGTCAAACAAAAGATTGCGGAGATGGAGGCTGACTATCAGATGAGCCATCTACTGTGGTTACACGCGGGCTATTTGAAGAACACGGGCCAGGCGAACGCGCGGGCCACGAGTTTGGCAAAATGGCAGGCGACTATCCGGAGTGAAAAAGCAGCGTCGATGGCCATCGAGGTCCACGGGGCGAATGGGTATTCAAACGATTATCCGGTTGAACGATATTTGCGGAACTGCAAAGCGGCGATCATTTACGAAGGAACGCGCGATATTCACACCCTGATGCAAGCTGATTGGGCGTTGGGACTGAAGACCGAGAAGTCGGCGCGAAAGACTCTGCCTCCGTGTCAACCTGCGGGAACGGCCAGTGCGGCAGCGGACTAGAGTCATGTTTGCTAAGGTTCACGCAGAGATTGAATCTGGACCAATTCAGATATCTTGTGCGTGAACCTTCGAACAGCCGACTAACTTTAATTTTGTTGGAACAAAAGAACGGCGAGGAGATAAAACATCCTCGCCGTTTCTGCTTCTGGGAGCGGTTTTTGTTATTGATCTGGATGAGATAGAAAGACGTCCCAGGCCCACCTTCCCACGGAGCTATCTCTGGTGTCTCTTACTTTGGCGCGATAACGAAACTCGTTGCCGTACTGGTCCACTCGTCTCGATTGCTTGAAGTCAAGCTCAAACGCTTTGACGCCAAGCGAGCTCAGGGTGTGGAGCTCCTCCGGCTCTGAAATTCCGTTATGGTTGGTATCCTGCCAAAGCCTCAGATTGGCAAAGATGGCGTCTTGCCGGTTGATGATACCGTCGCCGTTGCCGCCTTTGTCAGGCTTATCGAATTCGGCCAGCGCGAGGAAGCCATTCTTGTTTGGCCCGGCCGGCTGTTGAGTGAAATCGCCAAACAATTCAGCGCCGTTGTCGATCAGGCCATTGCCATTGCGATCCAGGACGAGCCAGGCGTCGTCTGATTGGGCAATGGTCCAACCAAGCCGATCGCGTGTGCCGTTGCCATTGAGATCGAAACCAACTCCGGCAGCGGGACCGGTCAGGGCAATCCCATCGCCGTTAATGTCGATGACAATCGGCGAACCGCCACAGGTATCACAACCCAGACAAGTGCAGGTAAGGAAATCGTATTCGCCGCCGAAGCGCATACAGCGACTGGCAAAGGTAGTACCGCAATTGGGCACGGGTGCAGGAACTCCGATACAGCATTGCCCCACTCCATTTTGCGTTGTTCCAGGCGGGCAGCTGCCATTATTCGCGGATGGTGTGCAGGCAGTTCCTCCACCGGGCAATCTGCAGGTGTGAGTGAGACCCAACTCACCATTCCAAACATTACCTCCAACCATACGCACAGTTGCTCCTTCGCCCGTGAGTGCGAAATCAAAAGCACAACTCGGAGAGGTGCACCGGTTGACCGCCATTCCTCTGGCTGCCCAACAGCTGGTATTGCCTCCTAGTGGACCAGTCCCGTCACGTTTCTTTTGGTCCACTCTCCGCGCGTGGATATAAAACAGGCTATCCAGTTCACCCGTCTCAAAATCGTCAGTGGACGTAATGTTCACTACACATTTCTGCGACGGCCCGGGAATGGTGCTGCAGACTCCTTCAAATCCTACCCTTTCACCATGATTTCCACTGAGATGATCAGTGGAGTCTTCAATGACGTCTGGGCCAGCCATTAGGGCCGACTCGCTGGTAGAGGACGTCTCCATGAATGACGCTGAGCTTGGCGGTGTAGCTGGTAGACTCTCACCATCTCCTGGTTGGACATCGGGCGCGGCTGAAAGAGCGTTGAATGGCGCAGTAAGAGTCTCCTGGAAACTGTTACCAACTAACTCCGATGGCACCGGCTTAGATTCCGGGGGAGAGCCAAGTGCAGGACGTTTCTCACTCCAAACATCATTTAGCACACCTCCCATGCCGACAATAGGATCCCAGAAGAGCGGCGTAAGCGGAGCGGGCGATTTGTAAGGGTTGCGGAAAAACGCGAGAGCCTTATACGCCCGGCTTTTACCCTGGTAATAGAGCTTCACGTTATAAGAAACATACTCACCCACATCATAAAAGTACTTCGGCTCAAAACTCATTAAATCCGCGACGGTCCATTGGGGATCGTAAGCGGAAGCGTACTGGCCCGCGGTCCATTGAGCCTTGTAACAGACCTGGGGATTCTCTTCATTAATACTACTGATAGCACGCACTAATTGGATTATCTCGCCATTGGCTCCCGAGACTAATTCATTGTAACGCTTGCCGAGAATGTCCTGGATTGGACCAGGGTGGAAATTGCCGAGTTCGAATCGGAGGTACGAGTCCTCATCCAGGTCTCCCGTCGGCCTGGTTCGCTCGTTGAGCGAGGCCTTATTCAGACTAGTTAACTTTTCATACGTGTCCCGAACGGTCTTCTCTGCCAAACCCATTTGTGATTGGGGTTCTACCTTGGATGGCGCAATTGCTCCCTTCTTTTGCACACCCTGGGCAAAACAGAGGTTGAAGATCATCAGATAGACGGTGAGCGCGATGGTGGAATGGCGTAAAAGATTTTTCATTTCTTTGGTTCCTTCACTTCAAAATAGGTTGAGGTTATTGTGCTTGAGAACCTTTTTGTGAGTTCTTCAGTTCACGTTCGATCGCCCCTTTGAGTTCGGCAAAACTGACTGCCCCACGAAAGAGTTTCCCGTTGATGAGGAAGGTTGGAGTGCTGTTGATTCCCAGTTGTTGAGCCTCGGCCAAATTATTCAAGATGGCGGTGCGCGATTCTGGGGTTAGGAGGCACTGCTCAAACTGAGGCAGGTCCAGAGCTAGATCCTGCGCCAGTTTGTTTAGAGCTTCAGGAGATAAGTCTGCTTGAAACAGTCCATCATGAAACTTCCAGAATGCGTCTTGCTTGCCGGCGCAAAACGCAGCCTGGGCCGAGCGAAAGGCCATCGGGTGAATCTCCAGGGGGAGGTGCTTGAAGATCAATCTCACTTCGCTCGGGTATTCGCGGAGAATTCCTTTGACAGTGGTTTGTACTTCGCGGCAGTAAGGACATTGAAAATCTGAGTACTCAGTTAAGATCACCCGGGCGTTTTTTGGTCCAAGTGATTCCGCTGCGCCAGTGTTCAGCGACGGCAGCCTGGGCTCGTCGAGAAGGAGGTCGATTTTTGCTGCAGCGCGCAGACGAGCAATTGCTTCCCGATATTTCTTGAGTTGGCCTTGTCCCTCCAAATCGAGTCGTAGTTTTTCTTTTGCCTCGTCCGGGCTCATCAGCGCGAAGACAGCCCTATTTGCCTGATAGAGTTCTTCCACTTGTTCCTTTGTTACCTCAATAGGACCGGACATCACTTTTCGTTTCAAGTCTTCGACTGTCAGTTTTTGTCTGGCGGCCTCATTCTCTAACAGCCGGCGAATGATCAGATTTTCGAGGACCGTCTTGCGGATCGCGAAGATCTGCTGTTGCAAAGGGAAGATCTGACTCGTGGCTGCTTCGTCTACTTGTTGTTGAGTGATGTTTTGACCATCAACAATTGCGACGACTACGCTGCGATCCTGTGCCTCGGTGGACACCGCAAGGATAAACAGCAAAATCAGAAGCAATGATTTGTGAGGAGCCAGTGCTGAGGAATTGCAACCTAGTGAGGATAGGGACCACATTTAGTAACTCCAAGTGAGCTGTGAGGCTCGGAAATTTTGCGACTCGACTGAGTTATCAAGTGCGCATTTAAGTGTTGACTACGATCTGTTAACTGAGCGCGCGCAGCCTATGACAGGTCCTCTTCGAAGTCAACAAATAATGTTTGCCAAATCCGGCTAAATTGTGACGAAACCGGCTATCTAGTTGTTAGCGCTTTCCGGAGATCCTTGTCTGCCTGTAGGTGGTCGGGGTCACGCCGTACACTTTCTTAAACTCTCGCACCAACTGACTTCCACTCTTCAAACCAACCAGCGTGCTTATCTGTTTGATAGTGAGAAAAGTCTTGCGCACGAAGACCTCTGCTAGTTCAATTCGCCGAGCTCGCAGGAACTGTGCGGGCGTGCATCCGGTCTCGTGTTTGAAGAAATGACGGAAGCGCGATTCGGAAAGATTCACCAGGGCGGCCAGTTCCGCAGTGGTCCAAGACCTGGAAATCTGCGCTTCCATTTCAGCAATGACTATTTCGATTCGGCGATCCATAGTGATGAGGACTCGGACGCGAAGAGAGGAGTGCAAGCGCGTATTAGCGAGTTTAACCTGAGGGCGGCAGGAGATTACTCGTTGCTTATTCGTTTGTCTACCAGAAACTGATCATGAAAAAGGGTGGACGCAAGGCGCCCACCCGGGAGAGTGACTTGTAGTTTTCCCAGCTCTATTTGCGAGCCTCGAAGATGCGATTGAATGGCGTCTCCGTGGTCCGCTTGAAATTGGTGAAGCCGCCGGCGAGTACAGTTTTGCGAATCGCCTCCTCGCTCGCGACCGCGCCCAGCGCTGGACCGTTCAGAGCCAGTGAGTTCGACGTGCAACAAAGCGTTGAGGCGCCTGTAAAAGTTCGCCCAATGGGATTGAAATTCTCTTCGACGTTATTTCCTGCCATTGGCTCAACGATCAAAGCGGAACCATCTGCATTGAGCACTTCAGCGGCACGCTTGCAAGCACCCACGGGATTGCCCATGTCGTGCAGACAATCGAAGAAGCAGACCAAATCATACTGATGATCAGGCATAGTTTCGGCGCTCGACACTGCAAAGTGCACACGATCCGAAACGCCGGCGTTTTTTGCCTTTTCACTCGCGTTCTGGATTGAGGCTTCGTGATTGTCGAAGGCCCAAAACT
>DATFRK010000601.1:0-4284 GCA_035263325.1 Pyrinomonadaceae bacterium
GATTAAGACTGAGCCCAGTCCCACGATGTTATCGCCGGTCAACAACACTCCGGTACGCTCATCGTGAAAACACAAGTGCCCGCGGGCATGACCGGGCGTGTGCAAGGCTCGCAAACTCATCTTCGGCACTCCCGCGAGTGAAATCATCTCATCATCGGCGATGAAGCGGTCGACCCTGATGTCGCTGAGTGCTGACGCGGTCTGTGCGTGAGCGGCGACTGCAACGGAGCCGAGGTGTTTCCTGAGCGCGTTCACGCCTCCCACATGATCTGGATGCAGGTGAGTGATGATAATTTCTCGCACTCGCCTTCCCTCCGACACCAATTCATCAACACAGGTAGCCAGTGCTTGCTGCTCGTCTTCATAAGGTGAACCCGGATCGAAGATGAGAATCTCTTTGCTGGTGTAAACGAGATAGCAATTAGTGTGAGTCGCGGGCGGCTTCGTTGGTGTCCTGACGGGAAAGCTAATGTAGTTGGGTCGAAACGTAATCTTTCTGACTGGTTCGCCGTGGGCTTGCGCGGGGGTAAGAAAGCGATCGACCAGGTCTGACGAAATACCACCGGCGAGTGTCTGGAGCGCATGCAGAGTAGGCGGCACGGCAATTATTTCCGAATTCAACCAGCGGTCGTAAGCCGTGCCTGCCTTAATCCACTCGCCCTGGGCTAGTTCGCCGGGCACGACCCGCGGCTCCTGTTTAGGTGGACAGGTAGCCAGGAAGAACCAGGTATCAAAACGGCGCGCACTGAACGGTGGAGTTACCCAACGACCAACGAAAAGGAAATCATCTGCGTCGAGGTGAAGTTCATAATGGGCCAGCATTCTGGACCAACTCATGCGTCCTGATTCGAGATCGTCATGGAGAGATACGCGCTGACCCTTGGTTAAACTGTCCCCACCGCGGACGGCCAGGACGCCGAGTTCTTCAAAGAGTTCCCGCGCCGCGCAGCTTACCATTGCAGCCGTGTCCGAGTTGACAGCGTTACGCACCTCGACCTCGCGATCGTCGTCATCCATCTGACCGCCGGGAAAGGCGGTGTAGCCACCCAGGAAGGCCAGTTTGTCGCTGCGCCTGACCCAGAAGATCTCGGGATTGACGTGATCGGTGTTGGGACGGAGCAGGATGACGGCAGCAGCGTTCTTTGGCAGATCGGAGCTCACGCGATGTAAAAAACCGTCAGTACCATCGGATGGGGCCAGTGATTTTCGATGGCCGACAGTGGTCCACGCAGAACCAGCCGATCAAAAATCAAAAATTGGCAATCAAAAATCCCTTACTACCAGCGGAAGCGTTCACCATCGCCGGGACCCCAGGGAACACCTCGCATGTGATAGCCACCTTCTTCCCAGTAGCCGGCCTGATCATGTTCCAGGAAACGCACCCCCTTGATCCATTTGGCTGATTTCCAGGCGTAGAGTTGCGGAATGATCAAACGAACTGGACCACCATGCTCAGGCGGAATTGGCTGACCGTCGTGCGACCAGGCAAAAAGCGAATCTTCCTTGAGGAAATACTCGAGTGGCACGTTGGTGGTCCAGCCGTAGTCGTAGGCCAACGCCAGGACAAACTTCGCTTGTGCTTTTACACCGACAAGGCCCGCTACCTCGCGAGTGGAAACGCCGCTCCACACGTTGTCGAGGCGTGACCAGCGAGTGACGCAATGAAAGTCAGCGTAAACACGAGTCGCCGGCAGTTGCATGAATTCGTCCAGCGACCATTGCTGCGGCTTGTCAACGAGGCCGGCAACAGAGAAAGACCAGGTGGCCAGATCGATTTGCGGCGTGCCGTGAGCATCCAGCACAGGCCATTTCTTGGTGCGCGACTGGCCCGGTGGCATTCGATTCTCACGCCTTGTGTCCGGGCTAATAACTATCTCCGGGTCTTGCAAGTCTTCCGGCTTACGAGGCTCGGTGGTTTGATACTTAGGATCTTTAAGAAGACTGTTTAGGAAACTCATGGGTAAAAAAGTGCTTAGTACTTGGTTCTTTGTACTTTGTTCGTGTTGTTTAGAAGCACTAAGGACTACGAAGCACAAAGAACAAAGCACCAAGCACAAAGAACCAAGTGCTACTTCTTCACATTCCTCTCCGCCAATTCAAGCAGTTCGGCCGGCATCCATTTGCCGACTCCTTTGGCGACAGCGTCATCGATTCCCTTCGTACGGTCGTGCCAGTCGTCGCGATCGCCTTCTGGTCCCCGTTCGCGTTCATACCTTTCGGTTTGCTCCAGGCTGAGAATGATTCCGCCGGCGATTTCGTTCCAATCGTTGAACTGGATGCCCCGACGGACCAGGGGCAAGCCTGCGGACCAGTCCTCCTCCGGGGCGCGGGCATCCTGCTCGGGGATTGCTAGCCGATCGAGTGAAGGTAACGAGCCGCCGGAGAATTCTTTCACCAGAAGGTCCTTGATCTGTTTGTACGATAGGTTGGGATTCTCCCGGCGCAGCGCTTGCGCGCGTAAGAAGATTTCCGCAACTGTAGGTTGTTGCTGATCCATTTAACCAACCACCTTCATTAGTCTTGAGTTATGACGGATACCTTACACTCTGATAGGCAAAGTAACAATTCACCCGCGGAAAATAATAGTGCCCGCTCGCGGAGTCGTCCGAGTTTACTCAACTCCCAGAAGTGCGCAGTTGGGAAGATCAGCGGGGGTGCGCTCAGATGAGAGAGTTGTGAGTTGAGTAGGCAAACCGCTTACCACCCTTCCTAACTGCGCAATTCTGGAAGTTGAGTAATTCGGGCTACCGCGAGACGGTACTAACTGTCTTGCGGCGAGCGAGAAACACAATCACTGTCAGCAAGATTGTGATACCAGCGGAAAAGAGGCAGTACTGACAAAAGGCGTGAATTACAAACGCCTGCAAGTAAATCAGCCAGAGACTGATGAGAAACATGCCGGCGACCAGCAGCGCCAGCAATGAGGCCGTACCTTTATAGCCAAACACAGTCAGGGTGGCCAGACTAAACACACTGAAATACGCCGCCGCGCCAATCAGTGCCAGGGGAATTCCACCCATCTCCGCATAGCGACTGCTCAACACCTCGGAGCAGCCGGCGATTATTGTGCAACGCACACTCTCTCCCGAGATGTGTTCGACGGTTAGATAGATTGCGTCAGCGAGTCCTAATAGTGAGACAACGGCAGCGGCTGCGTACCACCAGGTTCTGCTTCGTTGCGGATTGGCTTGGTTAGGCTGAGGCGCGACCGCGCTGGCTTCATCACGCGTCATGAGTGTCAAATTACTTGGTCGGATTTGCCAGCGCGTTGTTGATGACGACGCGAAGTTTCTCCTCGGGCAACGACTCGAAGGGAACTTCCTTGCCATTTAGGAACACTGTCGGCGTTCCCTTCACGTTGAGTGCGTGACCGCGGATTCCGTCAAGGGCGATGCGCTGGCCCACGATGCTACCGTTGATGTCCTCTTTGAATCGTTCGACGTCAAGGCCAATGCGCTTGGCGTAGTCTTCAAATATGGGCCGGACGTCGAAGGCGTCGTGCCAGGTCTTCTGGTTTTCATAAAGCATGTCGTGCATTTCCCAGAACTTGCCCTGGAGACCGGCGGCCTCAGCGGCACTGGCAGCCGACAATGCATGTTGGTGCGTAGGAACGAGTGGAAACTGGCGAAAGGTGAGCTGCAACTTGTCGCCGAATTCCTGGCGCATCTTTACCAGGATGGGATGTAGCAGGCCGCAAGGGGGACACTCAAAATCGCCAAACTCTTCCAACCTGGCCGGGGCGCTCGCTGGTCCCTGTGTATGCGGCGGTTGGGCCCCCGGTGGAAGGGCGGCCGTTGACGACGAAGGTGTGGTCGGGGAGCTGTTTGCATTCGTGTCACGGTTAGTCGCCGAGCGAGTCATGAACCAGGTGGCGCCTACCGCAACCACGAGTACCAGGAGAATGATGATGATGGGTAGATTTCGTTTCATTTGAGAGAGCGAAGTTTAGCTAAATTGCGGCAGCCAAAGTGGCCGCCAGGGATCGAAAAATGTCCCGTCCGTCACTGGAGCCGAGTAAATCTTCACAAGCCCTTTCCGGATGCGGCATCAAACCCAGAACATTTCGTTCCCGGCTACAAATGCCGGCGATATTGTCGCGCGAGCCATTCGGATTTGAGCTATCAGTAGTGTTGCCGTCGCGGTCGCAGTAACGAAATACAATCCGATCCTCACTACTCAGTTCCGCAAACGTTTGGTCGTCGCATACATAGTTCCCCTCGGCATGGGCGATGGGAAGACTGAGTACGGCGCCGCGTTCGAGTTCATTAGTAAAAGGACTGTCCG
>DATFRK010000602.1:0-4236 GCA_035263325.1 Pyrinomonadaceae bacterium
CCCTACAGCGTATTCGAGGACCAGCGTAGCGGCGAGACCCTCGGCAAGCTTCAAAAGGTTCGGTCCGATGTGGAGCGCCTCACAAACGCAGTCGTCAATATTCTCTTCATCTCGCTCGTGGGCGTTGTGTTCGTCATGCTCTACACGCTGCGAGTCCATTGGCTAATCGCGTCGGTTTACTTCCTGACGATACCGGTCCTGGGTCTCCTGGTTTCAGTCCTCAGCCGCAAGATTAAAAAGATCCAGAAAGTGATCGTCGCAGAAACGACCGCGCTCGCCGGATCGACTACGGAGTCCCTCCGGAATATCGAACTGGTGAAAGCCCTCGGTCTTGCGCAGCAGGAGATTAATCGTCTGAACAGCACCACAGGGAAGATCCTGCAGCTGGAACTGAAGAAGGTGAAGTACCTTCGCAGCCTCAGTTTCATTCAGGGGACTTGCGTGAACGCCCTGCGGACCTCCATTTTGGGATTGATGTTGTATCTGATCTTCACGCGTGAGATTACGGTCGGGCAATTCTTCTCCTGTTGGATTTACTCCTTCTTCATTTTCGGTCCCCTGCAGGAAGTCGGGAACGTAACGAATATTTATCGCGAGACGGAAGTCTCCCTGAATAACTTCGAGACGATCCTCAAAATGGAAAAAGAACCGCGCCCAGCACGCCCCGTATTGCTAACAGGTCTTGCAAATGTGGAATTCGACAATGTCGTCTTCCAGCACCAAACGGCTGTAACGAAGGCACTCGACGGTATCTCGTTTGCAGCATCGCTCGGTCAGACGATCGCATTCGTAGGACCGTCGGGTTCAGGCAAGACCACGCTGGTGAAATTGCTGGTCGGCCTCTATCGTCCCCAGTCCGGCGACGTTCGTTATGACGGTTTCTCCATTCACGATATCGATCTCGACGGTTTGCGCGAACGCATCGGCTTGGTCACTCAGGATACTCAGCTCTTCTCCGGGAGTATTCGTGAAAACCTTCTGTTTGTGAATCCCACAGCATCCGACGACGAATGTATGACCGTACTGAAAAAGGCAGCGTGTCACAGTCTGCTTGCGCGCGCGGATAAAGGGCTCGATACACTCATCGGGGAAGGCGGCGTGAAGGTGTCGGGAGGTGAAAAACAACGACTGTCCATCGCCCGTGCTCTATTGCGCCATCCCAACCTCCTGGTTTTCGATGAAGCCACATCGTCTTTAGACTCACTTACCGAACAAGAAATCAGTAAAACGATTCGTGATGTCTCCATGAGAAAGGACCTCATCACGATTTTGATTGCGCACCGCCTGTCGACAGTTATTCACGCCGACAAGATTTTCGTTTTAGAACGTGGACGGATTGTCGAATCGGGACGTCATGATGAGCTGGTCGAATTGAAGGGCCTCTACTACGCCATGTGGCGGCAGCAAATCGGCGAACGCTCCACTCGCGAACTCCAATTGGCGTCAGGTGTGCGCAGCCATCAAGCATAGGCAACCACAAAGACACAGAGTGGAAAACACAGTCCGCCGGCAATGACGAAAGTTTTCGTTGACAATGACGAAAGACTTCGTCAATACTCCAGCGCATGGCAACCAAACAGATTCGTCCGACAAAACTCGAGCTCGCGATTCTGAAAGTGCTCTGGGAAGCGGGACCGCGTTCGGTGAGAGAAATTCAAGGCATTCTCAACGAATCGAAGCCGACCGGCTACACGACCGTTTTGAAAATGCTGCAGATCATGACCGAGAAGGGATTGGTCGAGCGTGATGAGACGGTCCGCCCACAGATCTACCGCGCCAAGTATTCACAGGAACAGACGCAGCGCCACCTGGTGAGCGATCTCCTTCAGCGCGCTTTCGGCGGTTCGGTCAAAGCGCTGGTGATGCAGGCGCTCGCAACAAAAAGATCGTCATCGAAGGATTTGGAGGCAATCGAGAAGTTGCTGGATCGAATCGAAGGAGGCTCCAAATGACCCCACTCGCATCCGCAATCAGCGGAGCACTGATCCACTTCGTTTGGCAAGGCGCGATTGTTGGCGTTTCTCTTTCGTTGGCTCTCTTCGGATTGCGCAGGAGGTCTCCCAGCTCGCGCTACATCATAAGTTGTGTGGCGCTAGCCGTATTAGCCCTGATGCCGCTTGTGACGACGTGGCTACTCTACTCGCGGCCGGCACCCGCAAGATCCGGCGCATCAACTGCAGGGAATGTCTCGCAAGTGATTTCCACGGCCGCCGCCCCCTTACAGTTCCGACAGGCGCGTTGGCTGAACTGGTTGCGAGTCTGGGCGCTGCAGTTATGGTCTGTCGGGGTGCTGATCTTCTCGACGCGGTTGATCTTAGGATACAAGCATGCCTTCACCTTGAGACGCCGCGGCAGTCTTGCCGGTGAATCCATTATTGGAGTCGTTACACGCCTGACGAAAATTATGGGCGTCCGGCGGAGGGTTCGCGCACTGATGTCTTCGATGGTGGAGTCTCCGAGTGTGGTTGGCTGGTTGCGACCGGTAATACTGCTGCCTCCTGCGACTTTGATGGGCCTTACCTCGCTGCAACTCGAGGCAATCATCGCCCACGAAATCGCGCATATCAGACGATACGACTACCTTGTAAACATGATGCAGATGCTTGTGGAGACGCTGCTTTTTTACCATCCAGCGGTTTGGTGGACTTCAAAACGAATCCGGCTCGAGCGCGAATTGTGCTGCGATGATCTTGCGGTGCGCTTCTGCGGCAATCCGCTTCGGTACGCGAAAGCGCTCACTAGAC
The DNA here is from genome assembly GCA_035263325.1 of Pyrinomonadaceae bacterium. Lineage (GTDB taxonomy): Bacteria > Acidobacteriota > Blastocatellia > Pyrinomonadales > Pyrinomonadaceae > PSRF01. The sequence goes on from DATFRK010000602.1 coordinate 2,745, forward strand.
TTGAGAAGCTTCGGTTGAGCACTCCGAATGTCGCGATGGCGAGCACGGGAGGTCCGTTGTTGTATCGAATCCAGAGGCTTGTCGGTGTCAACGGTAAAGAACATGGCCCGTCGCGGCTGTCGGCGCTGCTTGCGATTGGCATTGGCGTACTGTGTTTGGCGTTGAACGTTACTTGGGTGAGAGGTCAGGACTCCCCAGGTGTAAAGGTGGATTTAGCAGGCTCGTCGTTGATCCACCGAACTCCTGTCCGTTACCCCGAAGCGGTACAAAAGCAGGGAATCACGGGTACTGTTCAACTTGAAGTGAAGCTGGACGCGACGGGCAATGTATCGGATGCCCGCGTGTTGAGCGGCCCTGAAGAGCTGCGGAAAACGGCGCTCGAATCTGTTTTGAACTGGCACTTCACGACTGACGCAGCGCGTGGGACGCGACAGATCAGGATCTCTTTCTCCGAACAAGGTCAACAGGTTCAGGTGATCGAAGGACAGATTGCCCGAGCAAAGACTGTACCCACCCTCGAAGCGCCGGCGGTTGTTTTGAGCCCAGCGGAGGGGTTGAGACTGGAAGAAGTGCAGACAAGGCAGCGTGAGTATCTGATCGCCGCAGCTCGCGCGATCCAAGACGCACAGGCACAGCCGCAGCCACAGAATGATCCAATCGCCCGTCGACGAGAGTTGGAAAGAATGATGGCTACAATCCAGCAGCTGCTGCAATCGCGCGATAACCTTGCCCCGGCGGAGACAGCAGATCTGCAGAGCACGTTCGCTCGGCTTCAACAAGAATTCAACAACACGCCGCCACCGGCAGGTCTTGGTCGTAACGGCGGTCCTGGACCGCGAAGCGGCGGGCCCATTGGTGGACCACGCGGAGGAGGCCGGGGCGGTCGGGGCGCTCCTGGAACTCTATTCCTCGGCCGTGCGGTGAAGAGTATCAGCACCCCAGGACTGGACGATTCTGTTCGTCGCGACCTGATGGCGCGCTTGCCGGTTCGAGAAGGCGATACGCTCTCACAGGAATTGGTAGAACAAATAAACACGGCCGTCCGCACTTACGATGAGCATCTGAGAGTGCTTTTCTTCGCGACGGATGATGGTCAGGCCGAACTCCGTGTTATCGCGCCCCAGTGAGCCGCGCGATATGAAACAACCAATTCGTCCTGTGGCGCTGGTCCCGTGGTTGATCATCTCAGTGCTGATTTCACCCTGGAGTAGGGTTGAAGCGCAGGTCGGCGCCACAAGCTCTCCCGCGTTCGAAGTTGTGTCCATCAAATTGAACAAAACAGTTGGAGGAGAGCCCCAGCGGAGAATCACGCCAGGCAACTTCGCTTACACCGATGTCTTTCTGGCAGAGTACATCAAACTAGCCTTTGGCATAACAAATCGCCAGTTGTTAGGCCCACGATGGATTTATGAAGACCGGTACGACATTGTAGGCAAGACTTCTAGTCCGGCGCATGAAGATGAAATTCTACTAATGCTGCGTACATTGTTGA
>DATFRK010000603.1:0-3543 GCA_035263325.1 Pyrinomonadaceae bacterium
GAAACAGGCCACTCCTAAACTCATTCCCAGGCCGATCATCGTTCCGGCACGAACTGAAAAGAGTTGTTCCTCCACCATGTTGCGCATTCTTTCCCCAACTTCGCGAGCCATCAGGCTGGAGGCCATCGGCATGATCGCGACAAATTCGTCGCCCGCATAACGGGTAAGAATGTCCATCTGACGAAGCTCGCGACGAATCACTCCAGCCACGCTAGCCAGCAAGCGATCGCCGATCGAATGACCGTACTTGTCGTTGACTACCTTGAAGTCGTCGATGTCCATGCTGATCACAGCCAGGGATTCCCGATTCATGCGCTGGCACTCGGCCAGGCGTTGCTCAAGCATCATGTAAAACCCGCGGGCATTTGGCAGTTCGGTTAAAGGATCGATTAGGGCGCTCTCCTTGGTTTTCTCGTAAGTCAGCGCATTGTTAAGGGCACTTGAAGCGTGCTGACAAACTGACTCGAGTAAACGCACATGTTCGGTGGTATACGAAGTCCGAGTCTTCGAATACAAAGTAATCGCTCCGAACGCGCCATCCTCTCGTAACAGTGGTGAGACCAGCACACCGCAATATTGCTTGGCAATGTCTTCGGCGATGCCCACCAGGTCAAGTTCCGGTGCGGCATTGCACATGGATCGGGAGTTGGCAATTACCCAACCCGTAATGCCTTCGCCAATATTCATTCGCCGGCTGGAGAACAAGTCGGCGTCTTCACCCGCGGCGTGCGCCGCCACCGCTTTTCCGGACCGGTCATCCACGACGAAAACAATGCAGGTGTCGAAAGGAACGATTGCGCGCAATTTGTTCGAGACTAACGTTACGGTGTCGTTCAGGTTCAACGACGAGCCGATCGTTTGGGCAATCTCGTGAAGCGCGAAGACTTCTCGTTGCGCTTCGCTAATGGAGCGGAAGCCAGAAGTGTCGTCCGGGGTGCCAAGGACATCTGACGCCAGCCCCGCGTCAGGCTTGGTCTTAGTTTGATTGTCGACAGACGGTATCGCCGAAGGTACTTGCTCCTGGATGTCCTCGTGATGAATGAGGCGGTCAAATTCTTCAACGTGGGCAGTGAACCTTTCCACCACCTTGGGGTCGAACGCCGTGCCACTCATACTTTTCAGCATCGCCAGCGAATCTTCGCGGGGCATTCCCTTGCGATAAGGTCGATCGCAACGAGTCGCGTCATAGAAGTCGACCACTGAGATGATCCGGGCCACAAGTGGTATGGCCTCGGCCCGCAATCCTTTGGGATAGCCACTCCCATCCCATTTCTCATGGTGGTAACGCACGATGTCTTCGACGGGGTAAGGAAAATTGACGCGGCGTAGAATATCGCCACCGACAGTAGGATGGATCTTCATCTTGGCGAACTCTGCTTCAGTAAGTTTGCCGGGTTTATTCAGGATGTATTCCGGCACCGCCAACTTACCGATGTCGTGTAGCAATGCGCCTGCGACCAGGGCCTGTAACTCCGAGGCGCTAACCGCGAACAGTTTTCCCATTTCCGTTGCGTAAATCTGGGTCCGGCGCACATGTCCGTGAGTCGTCTGATCCTTCGCATCGATCGCGATCGCCAGTGACTCGATCGTGTTCATGTGAATCGTGGCCATCTCTTCGATGTGCTGCCGCCGCTCCGCTTCCGCTTGTTTGACGTCTTGCAGGCGTTTTTCGTTGAAGCGGTAGAGCAGATGGACCAACGCCATGATCAGAAGGCCAAGCAGAACATAAGAAAAGCTTCGGTTCTGAATGGCGGCATAGAAAAGAACCGCCGCAGCGGCGCCGGCGAGTTCGCTGGTGAGTGTCCAAACCATACTCTCTTGCGGCGGCAGGAAGACCAGTGGCCCGTCATCGAGGCTCATGAAGCAGGATGTCGCTACTGTAGTCAGCAAGTATTGCAACGCCGCTAAGGTAAAGAGAGGCACCAGGAAGATAGTGACCGGGAGGGATCGATTAGCAAAGAGATCCACTTGGTTGGCAAAGAAGTTAACCAGGAAACCGTAGAAAGACGCCGTTAAGAAAGTGGAAACGACCGCGAGGCTAGTGGTGAATACAGTTTCCTCTGGCCGGCTGAAGCCATAAGTAGAGGCAAAGGCGGCAATCGCGGCCAGCAGTACGGCAGGCCCTACCGTATCGGATGGAGGAATCGCATAGATCATTACGGCGAGAAACACAAACGCATCCGCGATCGCCTTGCGATTCGTTCTCAGGTCGTCGCTACTATTAACCGGGATGGCGAACCTACTAGCGGCAACCGTTAAGAAGAGGAGGATGATCCATGTCGAAAGCCCGCCGATCCCTAGTACCGGCAAGCTGAAAACTTCCAACAGCGCACCGAGCAGGAACACACTGGCTAACCCCAAGGTTGCGACCAACAGTGCGGTACTCTTCCAGTTATTGGTTTGCACCGAACGCTATTTCCTTCCGAAAGCAAAGTGCCCTAACCGGGATGATTTCCTACGCGGGACTTTTGTAAGGCAAGATGCGGAACCCGAGAATGAGGCGCCGTTTTTTAGGAGAGTATCAACATTGTTGATACCGCCGCTAAATATAGCGTTTACTGAGGGTTGTCGTCAAGATAGGGGGGGAAGATCCTCAATACTGCTGGAGTTGCGCTGCCAGGCTCTCAATGTCGCTGACCGGTGCTTTGCAGGTGAAATGTTCGCAGACGTAAGCCGTGGCGCGGGTTTCACCGATAACGGGCCGGTTCTCAAGCAAAGGAATCACTTTGGCGGCCTCTGCATGGTTCTCGACAGTTGAAGCGGCCACGACCTTGTTTGGCAAGTAGGTACGCCAGACTTCTCCGAGGAAGTCCTGCACAGCTGCTGCGTCTTGCCCCACAATCGCAATCTCTTTGGGGGTGGAAAGAAGAAAGTCCACGGCGGACAAGGCAAAACCAAAGCCTGAAGGATATTTGCGGGCAGTGTCTGATACCGATTGGAGGATAGAGATCGCGTGATTGCGATAAGTTACGTTGCCAGTCAGGGCCGCCAGGCGCAACAGGCACAGCGCGGCCACTGAGTTTCCGGAAGGAGTGGCATTGTCGAAGTAATCCTTAGATCGGACTATCAGTTGTTCGTGGCTTTTACCGGTAAAGAAGAAGCCACCGTTCTCTGAATCCCAAAACTCCGAGATCATGCGCTCCGTCAGCGATAGGGCCTCAGTAAACCAACGCAACTGACCATCAGTTTCGAAGAGTGTTACTAATCCATCAATGAGAAACGCATAGTCTTCGAGATAAGCATTGAATTTTGCCGTGCCGTTCTTCCATGTTCTCAATAAGAGTCCCTCATGTTGCATTTCGGTCAGGATAAACTCCGCGTTGCGCTGTGCCGCTCGCGTGTAGTCAGCTCGATTGAGAATGGCTCCTGCTTCGCTCAAGCTAGCGAGCATCAATCCGTTCCAGGCGGTCAGGACTTTATCGTCTCGGTCTGGTTTGATCCTCTGCTCACGAAGCGCAAAGAGTTTTTCGCGACTGCGTTTTATTATTTCGCCAAGCTCCGCCACTGAAATGTTGTTTTGCTGGGCCACCCCCGCCAGGGATT
>DATFRK010000604.1:0-7955 GCA_035263325.1 Pyrinomonadaceae bacterium
GGGTAAAGAAACTAACTGGATCCCGGTGCCCGAGGGTACTGCGTGGTTTCCAATCATTCGTCTTTACGGTCCCTTGGAACCGTGGGTCGAAAAAACTTGGAAGCCGGACGACATGACAGCCGTGGACTAGAGAGACCGTCTATGGATTGTGATACTGAATAAGTGATCGAGGTTAGGCCAAACAATGAAGCAGCCCATCAGCTTGTTACCTGTTGCCACAATTTGAACCGCTCCTTAGAGGAGGACGCCAGACAAACTGGACGGACTTCCATATGAAAAAGACAACGCGAAAACTGTTGGGTCCACTGCATGTCGTGATATAAGAGTGGGCACACAATTTGGCACACAAAAATGTGCTGAACGAGCAGTTGAAGCAGTGGATGCAGTGAGTGCAGTGCGAATGCACTGCCAATTTTATTGAGGAATTTTCTAAGTGTTGATAACACAAGGCCGTGCGCCGCGTAGAGCACTCCCTTGACACGGTAGGGGTCTGGGGTTCAAATCCCCACGCGCCTACCAATAAACTCAATAACTTACGAAGCTGGCGCCTCATCAGTCGCTGAATTTATGCCTCGGTTTATGCCGTAACCCTTTCCGGAAAGCGCCTCGAGTGCTTCTCTGCGCGCTTCCAGTTCAATGTGAGCGTAGCGATTCACCATCCGCTGTGAGACATGTCCTGCGATGGCATTGTCAACTTAACTTTCATAAAGCAGCGAGACTCTCAATTGAGACAAAGACGAATCCGCTTTTCGTCATTTGTTTGACGGACGATCCCGTATGATTAAGCTCTCGACTCGATGTCAGTCGCCTCTTTCCACGCAGCGAATCTCGATTTCATCACTGCCCGGTAACTGCTCGCTCTGTACAGATGTCGCCCCACGCGGAAGTGTGAGCTAATGATTCCGAAGGCCGAGAGAAAACGTTGCGCGTGGCCCGCTGACTTGAACCGTCGCATCACACGTTCCCGCAACCTGGTAGGCTGGTGAGAATTCTCGGCCCGATTGTTCTGATACTTCTGCTGGCAGTGCTCGACACTCGGCAGCACTTCGGCCTTCGCGGCACTGTAGCTCTTCAGCTTATCTGTGATGATCACACGCGGGAAATACCGCAACCCCTTTAATAGCTTGCGAAAGAATTTCTTAGCTGCCGTCTTGTCCCGCTTCGTCTGGACCAGAATATCCAATACGTCGCCATCCTGATCCACTGCACGCCACAGGTAATGGAGTCGTCCATTGATTTTGAGAAACACTTCGTCTAAATGCCATCGGTCACCAGGTCGAGGTGACTTGTGACGCAGTCCGTGGGCGTAAGTCTGACCGAACTTGAGACACCACTCTCGGACAGTCTCATAGCTGACGGAGATGCCGCGCATTGCTAACATCTCTTCGACTCGCGGAAGCTCAGGGCGAAGCGAAAATATAACCAGACGCAATGGCTGATGATCTCGACAGGGAAGCGATGACGATGGTAGCGAGAGACAGATGTGCGAATCCTGGAGTATGCTGCCAGGAAGAACGTAAAGACATCTTCCGCATTAACCTGACAATACTCGTTGAACTTGTTTAGACGCCCCATTCGGCGTATTCTCTCTCCGCGATTAGTAGTCCCACTTACATTTTCGGCACTTGCCGGGTAACTGTTAACGATCAGAATCTGGGGTGTAGCTCACGTGCCGACTCGCAGAAGCATCAAGGCCATCGCCGTTGTCTCGTTCGTCCTCGACTCGACCGCGCAAGCCATGCGTGCAGCCTCATCGCCAGTAGCCATTCCCTTCGTGTCTCCAGTCGGAAGCTTGTAGTGCTGGTCACATGAAGCGGCCTTGGAGAGATCCCTTTGGGGAAAGCCGTTCATAGGGCGACTACGCGAATGGCGTCGAGCGATTTTGAAGAACAAGAAGCAGTCGTGATTCAGCTGGGACGAATCGGGCTGCGATGATAACCGCCCCAAAGCAGCGCAATGCACAGAAGTCGCTCGTTTTCCCGCGACTTCTGCGGTTAGAGGTTCTCGGTTTTCAAGATAACTAACCGCAGAGGCACAGAGGAAGACGCAGAGAATTGGAGCACACGTGCTCTGAAGTTTAGTAGCCAGTGATGCTCTGCACAACGTGTCCTCATTCCTACTCAAGGTTCACGGGGCTTCGTGCCTGCATTAGCGGCGACGCTCTACTTGGAATGGCATGGTTGTTAGAACTGCTTCTGCCTTCAGGAGCTGAAAGGATTACATCTTGAGCAAAGATCCGGATCTCGAACGACTCAACGATCAGCTTCAACTAATGCTGTTACACGCCAGGTCAGGAATGGACCCCTCGCAGGCGCAGGTCTTCGAGCAAGCGGCGGACAAGTTAAAAACAGACTACCAGAAGGCAAAGGCTACGCAGGCAAGCGATAAAGCAAGCGAAGCCGATAAGAAACTTGCCAAGGATGTCACAGACTCGATCAACAAGAACCTGCCCAACTTTACCAAGGCCGCATTGTCGGCGGCGTCGGCCTTCAAGTCCGGCAACCCCATCCTCGGCAGCGCCGCGATCATGGATATCTGCGCGTCCGGCGCGCAGATGATCGGCAGCCTGTCCTCGGCAGCGGGCCCTTATGGTGCGGCATTCGGAGCGGTCTTCACCATAATCGGTCAACTCCTGACATACTTTGGCGAGAAGCAGCCATCTCTGGCGCAGCAGATCACGGATGCAATAAAAGATCTGGCTGCTGATGACAGGCTTCAAGCGGCGAAGACGGATGGCGCTGAAGTCATAGAGTATACGAGTACGATCTACAGAGTAAGATCATCATTGCCCGTGAATTTGAAGAGGCCTCTCGCGACATGGGACGAATCTTTGGAGTTCCTGACAAAAATAGGGGCTGACGTAATGTCAATTCAGAAGGCTTATGGAAATGTCTCCGCGAAATATGGCAAATGGAGGACAGCGGAATGGTTAAAGGACGAGAAGACCCAGGATCTTGAAAAATGGCCTGAAGTCCTGGGGGTTTTCTGCAGGGTATATTCCGATTCGCTGCTTGCCAATATGGCGTTAGCTTCTATCGTCGACAAAGACGCAGTGAAGCAAGTGTTACAGAGTGTCTCAAAGAAAAGCCCACACTACGAAGAAAACAAACAAAACTACAAGCAGATCAACATTAAATTGGTTGATCTGTTAACCACCGTCGAGGCGCTTCCCCAGCTGTGGAATGATGGCAGCCGACTGATGCAACGAATTTTGGATGAGATCAGACCGGTGGCACAGAGTCGTGGGCTCTTTGTCCACCTTGGCGACAATAAGTACATATACGCTGCTACCGGGAAGAAGGGGATTCAGTCTGATAAATGGACGAATCTGTCCATAGGATATGGAGGGCGTGGTCACAGGTTCTCAATCGTTGTTCCCAAGCAGTATGTGGGCTCACTCAAGCCACAGTACGACATCTTCTTTTGTGAGGACTGGAAGTCCCTGGAGCGCGGAAGGATTAAGCCCTCGCCGATTGGGATTTCTGGTCAGAAACAGATCGCCAAAGAGCAGTTCTCCGATGTCTGGGCGCTCCAGTCCCCCAGAGATCAAAATCCACCTTACAAGGGAGCCTCTTTCGTTTACGCCGCACTCGATGGGGGTAACAGCGGATCTGTGAAACTGTTTGAGCTGGATGAGAAAAACGAATGGAAGGAAGGGGGCTGGAACCCTGCGACCAAATCGGGAGTGATGAGTGTCCGAGCTGTTACCCATCCTCCAACAACCTTGCCCGATGATCCTGACAGAGATGGAATTTCGACAGGATCTATATTGTTGGGAGGTACCGATCACTACAATTCCATCATCTATGGAGCGCTTCGCTCTTCATCTGAGCTCTACGTTGACCAGGAGAACACACGTTGCTACGTGCCGACTCCATGGGGGGATTACAGCGGAGTTCAGGTTGATCCGTACTACGTGTGGATATTCAGACCGCATGCTTTGGCGTGTGCCACTCATGCCTCGGTCATCAGCTGCATCAAGGGTAAGCGTTCAACGCCACGGTGGATGGAATACTCACCCAATGACGTTCTGGGAGACCAGTCCAACCTGGGCTCTGCCCGTGGAGACGTTTGGGTGGTGGATGGTAATCGAACAAACGCCCGTCCTCCTCTGAAAGGCATACTTTCCATGTCCCCGTGTGTGGATGGAACCATTTACGCCAGTATCTACAATCGGACTGTTACCCAGTCTCAGAGCGGTTGGGTGTTTAAGGCGGAGGATACTCTTGGCTCGTACACCACGTGTTACAGCATTGATCTCAAGGCTGGGAAACTCAATGTGGATCCCTGGGAGAAGTGTGCCGGCAGGGCGGATCAGGTCCAAAAGCTGCCCATTCCGTGCTGGTCCCTGTTTGAAAGCCTGGATGCAGATCTGAAAGCAAAACCAGACCGCGTATCGAGGAAAGGGAAAGGGAAAGGGAAAGGTGCCTGATTAAAGAGCGGAGTGTTCAATAACTGAGAGTGATGGTCGCTTGCCGCAAAAAAAAGGGAGCAACTGATGAGCAGTTGCTCCTTTTTTGTTTTTCCATCTCTAAGCTTGCGATGCCATCTAGTGTTCACTTGCCCAACGATCTGCCCAGCAAGCCGCGCCGCGGGAACGATCGTTTCCCAGACTCGATTATCAAAAACGTTGAACCACGAGAATGTACCTGATAAGGTGCGCAGTTGACCTTGCCAGCTCGTGACCTGGACCCCGAAAACTGGCCCAGAATCAGATATGACTTTGGTAAAGGAGGAGAGGACACGATCCTTAATAAGTTCCACTTGCTAGTGGCGCCTCATCGCTTGCAATTAGTGGCTGAGCAATTGCTCTCCGACCGCACCAACACATGAGTTGAGGAACATGTTTTTAGCTATTCTTCCGCCCCTGACTCAGGTTGCTGTCGAAGCGCGAACCTCGTGATGCCAACAATCAGTTTCCGAGATCTTCAATAAGTACAAGATCGTTGCTTATTCCACCGCGAGATACGGCCAACCGTTTTCCGTCGGGCGACCATTGATACTCGAATATTCGATCCGCCTTCCAGTCAGTCAACTGCCTGGATTGACCTCCGTCCAGCGGTAGGCTCCAAATATTGGATACGCCTTGCTTGGTCTCAGCATAATTGAGCGACCTTCCGTCCGGAGACCATTTCAAAAGGAACGCGCCTTGAGATATATCGATGGTCTTAACCACGGAGCCATTCTCGAAAGAGATGATCTGGACTTGCAGAGTTGCTTGTAAGTCATTCTTGCGCGAGAAAAAAGCGATGAGCTTCCCATCTGGTGAGAGTGAATGACCGTAGAGCGACATTCTCTCGGCGAGCGGAGTAGGAGCGCCTCCTCCTATTGGAGTTTTTAGGAGAACCCGCTTGCCGCTTTGGTCGGCGGTATAAAGCACCCCCTGTGAATCGCTTGAGCATTTCGGGTTTGATGTTTGGTCAACAATGCTGCCCTTGGAGAGTTCTTTCGGGTTGTTGCCGTCTGTATCGACTCTCCATATTCCAAAACCCGCGCCGCGGTTGGAAACAAAAACGATGTAACGGCCATCAGGAGTAATTGCCGGCTGAAAATCTGGAGAACTTTCGAACGTTAGTTGTTTAGTACTGCTTCCGTCTGAGTTCATGATCCACAGATCCCGATTCTCGGCTTCGATAGCTGTGAAGATGATTTTGCCGTCCGGCGTCCAGACCAATCCATCGCTTCCCGCTCGGTTTGTCGACGTGATCTGTTGGGCGCGCGAGACTTCGGTTCCCGGAACCACCCAAACGTTGGAAAGAGTATCTTGCAGAACAGCAATCAGGGTGTGAGTGTCTGCAGACAAGCTGGCTCTTACATAATTATTCACATCGCTCGTAATCCGCCGTGCTTGCCCGTCAACGTACGCGATGTTCCAGAGTTGCAAGGGGCTGCCCGCAATCGAGGCTCGATCCCTGGCGCTTGCAATTAACGACGCGCCATCTTTCGTCCAGGCGATCGAGTTGATCTGGCGCCATCTGTCAGTCGAGATCTTTCTCTCGGATTTGTCGGCCACTCTGACTTCATCGATGTTTACAAAGTAACCTTGCGCATCAGTGCCTAAAACAATGAAAGCTACGCTCCTACCATCCGGCGACCACGCCGGATAGTCCATCGCCGTGTAGATTGGCGCTTTTCGCGAAGTCACCCGCTCTTCGCTGGTGCCATCGGCATTTGCGATGAAGAGTACGAACTCCGGTCCTTCAAGATAGCCTCGCACGAAGGCAAGCTTTTTCCCATCAGGAGAAAATGTGACCGGGCTATCAATGTCATCGAGCACTTGCCTTGAGTCTCCGCCCAACAACCCCACCTTATAAAGTGCATAGCGAAGACTGTCTCTATGGCGTTTGACATAGTGCAAAAAATTGCCATCAGGAGTGAAGGTCAGCCCGAGGAAGTAGTCATCGGATGGTGGCACCATCTCTCTGCTTGATGAGGTGGCAATCTGCCGCAGTACAATACTTTGCATTCCCGCGTTGTTGAGCACGTAGGCAACATATCGCCCATCAGGAGAGATAGCCGTGTTTAAGGCTTTGCCATGTGCCGTCAGCCTAGTGAGCTTCATGGGCTGCGAAGCAGTTGTTTCCCTATTCTTACTGAGAAACTTGTAAGTTCCAAAAACCAGCCCGATTACCGCGAGTCCAACAAGTGTGAGCAGAACGGCCGCAGCGTTCTTGTGATTCTTAATCTGCGTGGCGACGTATTCGGCTCTTGAAACAGCTTCGGAGGAACGAGCAGGGATAGAGTGGCCATCGTCTGCAATTGTCGTCGATGATTTGGCGCGCTCGAGAGTTGAGCCTGGCGTCGAGTGGGTTTTGCCGAAGAGTGATGAGGTCAGCGAAATCTCCATCTCCGTTCCTGGGTCGATACGGTGTTTGAGGTCAACAGCTACTCCACTGAGGCTCAGCGCCGGTTCGTCACTCAGTTCGTCCTCGACGATTACACTGAGGCCCTCGACCTCTTCCGTGTAGATCACCTCCCGCTTGGCCGGGTCATGTTCAAGCACCTCTGCGTCGAAAATGTAGCCCCGGCGCGGCACCGTTTTGATGATGTGCGGCCCGTCGACACCCAGAGCTCGCCGCACTTCGATCAGGCACTGCACGAGCGAGTCGTCCGTCACGGCCGTGCCTGCCCAGACCGCCCCGATCAGCTCTTCCTTGCTCACCAGCCGCCCGCTGTTCTCGACCAGATGCTTGAGCACCTCGAAAGACTTTGGGCGCAGTTTGACCACCGCCTCGCCGCGCAGCAGGCAACCGCGCGTCAGGTCGAGCGTGACATCAGCGAAGGAGAGTGTCTGGTTTGAAAGCCTTTGCATGTCTAACTCACACCCACGCTCCGGCCGAAGGCCCGGAACAGCTGATTAATTGCACTTGAGACGCCACGAAGTTGTTGAAGCGATGCCCGTCGTTCAGCTGAGCAGCTGCCAAACCCTATCCTTCGTAGTTTTTTAGCCGTTCTTTAGGCGTTTCTTCGTTACCGCCTCCGAGTCGCGGGCTAATCTGCGCAGCCGTAACGACAGTTCAACACCAACGCGGTGGCGGGCTGTAATCCGACGTTCGAGACGGCGGCCGATTATAGGGCAGGGCGGATTCCAACGCTACACACAGAGGAGCACTGAGATGAAAACAGCTTGGTTCAAAGTATTGACGATTGCATTACTTCTGACCCTGCCAACTCTCGGAGTTGCACAAACACAGAAGACGCGAACCGGAACGGAGAAAACGCTCGTCGGTTACATCAGCGACGATTCCTGCGGTTTGCAACACACGCCGGGGATGGATGAAGTGACCTGCACTTTGGCGTGCGCCAAGAATGGCAAGTTCGTCCTTGCGGATCGCGCGCACAAGCTTGTCTACAATCTCGACAAAACCGGACAAGAGAAAGCGAGAGAATTTGCCGGCATGAAGGTCAAGGTTCGAGGGCGATTGAGTGGTAAAACGATGCGGGTTACTTCCATC
>DATFRK010000605.1:0-15340 GCA_035263325.1 Pyrinomonadaceae bacterium
CATGTTTGGTTTTACCAGCTAGGCGGCACTTTCCTGCTCGCTGTCGTGATAAATCTCGTCCCCCACTTCACCCGGAATGATGTGGTAACGCTTAATCTTCGAATTCAATGTGGTGAGCTTGATCCCCAATAGTTTTGCAGCCCGAGTCTGACTGCCACCTGTCCGGCTGAGGGCACTCCGAATTAAATTGGTTTCGAAGTGGCGGACCTCGTCATAAAGTTTGGTGCCCGATTTGAGGTGCGCGGGCGGGGTCAGGGTTAGCGCATTGACCTCACTCAAGAGTCTGAGCACGGTCTCCCTCAATTCACCCAACTTGTGTTGCGGGGTATCAGCGTTCACCTCCACGTCCTGTCCAAATCCCTGGGAAGCTATCGTTGTCCAAATGTCTTGACTGCTCATGTTTCCCCTCTTTTGTACCTCACTCGATTTAGTTTGCCTGGGGAGCCACAAGATTAAACTGCCGCAAAATTTCGACCGTGGGCCGACAGCGTTGTTTCAATCTCTTTACAGCTCGAGCCCTCTAAGGCTCAACGTGGGGCTATCCTCGCACGCTTTTCCGAATAAGCAATTCATTCTGTGACAAAAAGGCTTCCCTTTGGGACAGAACGGCAGTTCGAGCGGGTCAGAGCGCGTTGCCTACGGCCTCCTGAAGGTTGGTGCGGTAGTTTCGGCTGAGGGTCAATTGCTTCCCATTTTCGAGAATAATCCGGTACTCGCCATGAAACCAGGGCTGTAATTCCTTGATCCGATCGATCTTGACGATGGCTGACCGGTGGACCCTAAGGAACTTCTTGGGGTCGAGTTGAGTTTCAATGTTGCTGATGGTTTCACGGAGCAGGTAGTGCTTGTGGCCGTCGTGAACCCGGACGTAGTTGCCCTCAGCTTCGATACAGACAATGTCGTCAACATCAAGGAAGAAGACTCGACCTCCGGTCTTGATCACAAGCCGTTCCAGGTAGTGCGGGCCAGCCTTGAGCTCCTGCAGCAAGGCCAGGATGTGCTGGTCGCGCTCGTCCAACCGATCTGCTTTGATGCGTTGGCGCGCGCGCTTCCAGGCCGCGTCAAAGCGCTCGTGATCAAATGGCTTAAGCAGGTAGTCGAAGGCATGGACCTCGAAGGCCCGTACCGCATACTGATCGTAGGCAGTGGCAAAGATTACGTAAGGAGTAACCTCTTCCGAGATCGCTTCAAGTACTTCGAAGCCGCCGAGCTCCGGCATCTGGATGTCCAAAAAAATCAAGTCTGGACACAACGACCGAATTGCCTGGACGGCTTGCTCACCGTTGACACACTCTCCAACAATTTCGACATCTTGATCCCCTGCCAGCATCTCGCGGATCATGTCGCGAGCAAGTGGCTCATCGTCAATGACTAACGCGCGGATAGGAGATGCGTCCGTCATCTTTTCCTCCGTTTTTAACCCCTTTGACCAATAACTTAGACTGCTCCCTTTCTCAGTACACACTGTGAAGGATTCTCTTGTGGCAAAAAAGTGCACGCAAGGTGCAGGTCTGGGCAAAAGTCTCTACGAACTATTGGGATCAAATGTTTCTGAAAACAAAATGAGTGGGAACTTAGTGAGGCAGGTGCGTACGAGATGTTGTACTTACGTTCATTTTCTCGGGCAATGGAGAACCCGGAGCGGTAGCGACGGGATGCGATGATCAACTCACACGAGATCTGAGATTTGAGATTTCGTGACTTGACCGTGGCATCCCGTCGCTACCGCTCCGGGTTCTCTATTGGCTCCTCGGGATCTCGAGGGTCACTATCAAACCGCCCGAGACACTGTTGGTCAGTTCGAACGTATGTGCCGGACCATAGAGTCGCTCCAAACGAGCACGAGTGTTGGCCAGACCTACTCGTCGCCCGGTCTGACTTCTGACACTCGTTTCCAAATTCATGCCCGGTCCATTGTCTTTCACCTGGATGCGGAGCTTCCCATTTCGCGGCCGCGCCACTATCTCAACTCGGCCGCAGCTACAGTTAGCGATCGCATGACGCATTGCATTCTCCACGATGGGTTGGAGGATTAGATTAGGAACACGAACGTCCAACACTTGCGGGTCAACATAGATTTCGGTGGTGAGTCGATCCTTAAAGCGGATGCGCTCAATCTCCAGGTAGCCATTCAGAAATTCCATCTCCTGTTTTAAGGTCACTTCCATCGAGCCGCCATTCTCCAGGGTGAGTCGAAGAAAGTCGCCCAAACGCGTAATCATCTGCCGCGCCGCTTCAGTGTCCTTACTCAAAAGCGCCGAGATCGAATGCAAAGTGTTAAAAAGAAAATGAGGGTGCACCTGCATCTTCAATGCTTCGAGTTGTGATTGAACCAGTTGCGTGCGCAACTGTGCCGCCTTCAATTCACCCTTGCGATAACTGTGATAGTAGTTGTAGGCATGACTTAACAGCAGGATGGACCAATAGATGAGTAGCCAACGATCAAGATTGGTATAGAAGTAGTCGAAGCCGGCAATAAAGGTAGTTGTCCAGAGGCGACCCACAATGAGTAGATAGATCAGAAAATGGATGCAGATGAGGAAACTACTAAGTCCGATACTAACCAACCCGTGAAACATGACGCGCCGGGCCCAGTTCGTGCGGTCAATCCGATAGCGCCGTGAAAGATAGAGAACCAGCGGGGTAGTTAGCGCCCATAAGTAACAAGCAGCTGCCTGCACAAAAAATGCCCGGGCATAAGGAATCGGTTGCCTCCCGGCGTAATACATCATGTAAACCTGGGTACTAAAAAAGAGGGCCACAACCGTCCAGGCCCCCCAAATTAATCCCAGGCGCACCAATCGCCGTTGAGCGGTACCCTCGAATTGCACCTGCTCTGCAACAGTTTCTTCAGTTTCCTTCATTTTTCTACCAGTCCAAACGAGATCAGGCCGGGGATTGTTTCGCGGGGCTGAGTCCGGCCAAACGACGAATCAGGGGACTGCGCGATGTTGAGGCTGTAGCTCTTATCATCGGCAAGGTGAAGTAGTCTGTGACCAGATGGCCTGAATTCGTGATGAAAGGGCTGACCACATTTGAGACTTTAGGGCCCGTTTCCAGCTGACACCAGGGTTGCAGGCGAAGGAACCTGCAATTTGGTGAGCTTTTCCGCAGCGGACTGGTTATCAAGCGTTAAGATCTGCTCCCGGCAGAATTTAAGGACAACGTCAGTGTTTTTCCGACTCAGGTCAAAGTCGGTGCCGTCATCTTTCAAGAGCCAGCCGTTATCTGCAGTCCGCACCAGGTGACCCAACTCATGCAGCAGGATAGTCGCCCTGGCTTCTTTGGTGTTGGGCGGGAAATGGGCGATCAGAGGCAGCCGGGCTTCGTACAGCGTATTCCCTCGATAAAAGGAGCCACCGGAATTTACCTCCGCGGTGGAAAACAACCTGAACGAGAAGCCCGTTCGCGCATCCTGAAAAATCGTTGTGTCACCTTTCATGCGAATAGCAATGTGCGGATCAAAATAGGTCGGCCGCAATTTACCTACCATCGCCGTGAGGGCAACGGTTGCCGGTAGCCCGCCGTAAAAACGACTACAGCTGTTATCGTCGCTGAGGATGGAAAAGACGTCGAGATAGGCTCGCTCGAGTGGCGACAGCTTTTTCGGATCCTTCGCTTGCACCAGGACAGGACCACTATTCACTGAAGGTATATCGCCAACACCCGGCGACTTTCGCTGCTTATCGCTCGACTGTTGTGACAAAACCAAACCCGGTAAGACGGTGATTTGTATGACGAGCAGGAGATGGGAAACGAAATTTCGGTGGTTGCCTCTTGTCACGGTAAAACCTCCCTCGCTTACGAAAGCGCTGACGCCTTGTTTGCAATGACAATCGGAGCAACGTGTGCAGGAGAGTACGAAGGAGTTCCCGTTAACAGCTGAGCTTTGTGACAGATGGGCGAAGAGTAGTGATGGAACGGCTTTTCTAGTCAGCGAAATTTTGCACGAGGAAAACGATCCGCAGATTACACAGATTACGCAGATTCATTCTTAGAAATTTTTGAGGCTGTAGAAAATCGTTCAGACGACCAAGCACCGTCAACCAGTGGTGAGATCTAAGGCCTCAACTGGTGAGGAAAAGAAATCTGTGTAATCTGTCGATGGTTTTATGTGAGGGCTTGGGAGGCAGCCGTTGTCATCACCTGGGTAGGAGCTGAGTGGCCGGTCCACAGATTGAACTGCAGGGCCGCCTGGGCAATCAACATTTCGAGTCCACTGAGCGTCTCGCATCCGGCGAGTTTTGCCTGACGCAAAAACTCTGTCTCGGTTGGGTTATAAACAAGATCATAAGCAAGCCGCACTCCTGCCAATTGTTCGCTCGTCACTGGAGTTCGCGGGACCTGTTCACCGAAACTACCTAGCGGCGTAGCATTCAGCAAAACGTCGTAGTCAGTGAATGGTTTGGCCCAAAGTGGCTCGCAGCCGATTCCCAACTCGTCTGCCAACAGACTTCCCTTCTGAGTATCTCGGGCAAACAGAGTGACGCCGGCGCCTTGCTGTTGCAATCCCCACACAGCTGCTCTGGCGGCACCCCCGGCGCCAATCACCGCCACCCTCAACCCTTTTAACGAGGAGATCCTTTTTAGTAGCGGCTCAATTAAACCGGCAGCGTCTGTGTTATATCCGAGCAGGCGGTCACCTTCGATAACCACGGTGTTGACGGCTCCAATATCAAGCGCTGTAGGTTCGATCCAATCAAGCGCACTCATTACGGCAGCTTTGTGCGGCGCTGTAATACTCAAACCTTTTAGATTCCAATCGAGCTCTCGGGTCCGAGGATCAACCATGCGACGGAGGAATGCCTCAACGTTGTAAACCTCAAAAGGCAAATAGACGCCATCCACGTTCTCTGCCGCAAAAGCGGCGTTATGCATGTGCGGGGAAACGGAATGCATCACTTTCGTTCCCACCAAACCATAGATCTGAGTTTTAGTATTTATCTTCCGAATTCGGTAGAGAGTTGTCAGTTGGTCCGCGGTGAGTTGACCTGGGGCAGTTGCGCTTTCATCCTGCGCAGCCCCATAAGTCAGAAAGGCGCCACGCGCTGGACCAAGGATTCTCGTGGCAATGCCCGCGCTACCCATAGCGATAGCGATCAAGTCACGCCGCTCACGGCGAGCCCGATCCAACAACTCGAAGATCGCCAAACAATCGGTGGTGTCGTTTGCTCTTACGGCAATCTTCAGAATCCGCGCCGGGGTAGCGCTGAGCTGCTCGTAGATCTCCGTCAGGTTCTGAGGCACAGAAACGAAGTCGTGATGAGAACAGATGACTCGCGACCAATCTGTCGGCCGGTGCGAATCCATCATCCAGGCGTTAGCCAGGTCTAGTTCGATGTCGATCAGTTGACTAGTGGCGGTGGCCTGTCGTTGCAGGTTCCAGAACTTTGTCCGCTCATTGAAAGACAACTGCCGTTGCCCACCCTGGTCTACGGCCCGAAGAGTCAAGATGGTGGGGTGTGAACGCTGACGCAACAACTCGTGAACTCGTGATGCTAACTTCTCGACATCGCCGTCCGTGCAATCGAGACGCAACTCAACCAGGTCTCCGATAGCCGCTGCCCGCTCCCAATCTGTTGCGAGCCGATCCAGTTCCGGCTGACACACAGGAACACACACGCGAATGGTTTCGTCGCTGCTCATGCAAATAGAGTTCGAGGCGATGCGGCATCAGCACAAGCATCGCCTCGATTTGGTATCAATGAAGTAGGACTAGTTCTGATCGTTCGAGGCATCGAGATGACGCGTAGGTGCTTCGGCGCCCAGATGTCGTGTTGTCCCTTCGGTAACACTCGGAACCGGCTGCCGCAACTCACCGGTTTGCGGTCCTGCTAACGGTCGGGCGTTAACTGGATTTTGTCTGTCCTGAAAAGTTCGTTGCGCCGGTGCCATGGGAATCGCGCCTCGCTTTTCCCGTTCCTTGAGCCGAATGAACTGAGCTACGCCGGTTCCCATCATCGAGAAGGCGGGAAACAACAGCCAAAACCACCAGCCACGACCGATCGAATTCGAGAGCGCCAAAGCGACGACCAGAAAAGCGATGCCCATGAAGATATTCCGAAACACCTGGTCCAAACCAACATCGCGGTCGTGCCTGTTCCGGCGGCGCCGGCGTCGAGAGTCACGCTCGTCATAGATTTCAGGTTGGCTGGTGGCGAGTTGTCCGGTGAGAGCCTGTGGCACCAGGCTAATGTTGGCGCCGCAGGTCCGGCAAAAACTCGCGCCCTCGAGATTCTTGGTTGCGCATTGCGGACAGAACATTTCTCTCCAATCTATGCGTTGCCGGATTCTAAACTACGTTGCCGCATCGCTTCATACAGCAAAACGCCGGCGGCTACCGAAACGTTCAGAGATTCCAGTTTGCCACTCACTGGAATGCGCACTAATGCATCGCAGCGCTCGCGAACAAGCCGGTGCAACCCACTACCTTCGTTACCAAGGAACACTGCCGACGGCACTTTCCAATTCCAGTCCGTGTACAACGTAGTCGCTTCGGCTGCCGCACCTACGACCCAAATGTTACGTTCTTTCAACTGCTCTATCAATCGAACCAGGTTCGTGACGCGCGCAACAGGAACGTACTCCAGGGCACCAGCGGCAACTTTAGCTACCACATCGGTCAATCCGGTAGCCCGTCGTTCGGGGATGAAAACTGCGTGCACACCGGCGCACTCTGCTGTACGCAAGATCGATCCCATATTACGCGGATCCTCAACCCCATCCAACCCCAGAACCAGCGCGGGATCTTGCTGTGTACGCGTGGCCAAAGCGGCGAGCAAATCATCGGCATTGGCATATTTCGCCGCCGCGATTCTAGCCATCACTCCCTGGTGTCGCGCTTCACCGAGACTGCGATCGAGATCAATCCGTGGTACCCGATGCACCGGCACCTTGTGTTGTCGCGCGAGTTCGAATAGCGGCTTGAGTCGATCGGGCCGGCCGCTGTCTACAATGGAAATCGATTCGATTTGCCGTTTGCCTGCACGCAGAGCTTCCAACACTGCATTGAGCCCATAGAGGAGGTTATCAGAAGGGTTGTGAGCTGGTCGGTCTTCGCGCGCCGGGGAGTTGCGACGATGAGTCTCACCAACTGCTGCCTGTCTGTTCTTGTTAGTCTTGGACACAAAGAAATCTATTTCGGCAAGGTAGATTTTAGAAAATAGCGCAATCTTGAATAACTGGTGAACTGACCCTCGTTGCTCCTGGTGGTGACGTTACTGAGACTGTATTTGCCGGGAGCTGACCGTCGCCAACCGTCAGCTTCAACTTCCTGTTCACAAGACCAGACCGGCTCAAGTGTCTGACGCAGTTTCGAGTAAGCATCGTCAACCTCAGCGTTTGTCGCCCTGGCAACAAGCAACTTGATCAGCCGAGTCATGTTCTCGCCGGTGATCAGACTCTTTTCCGCACCCAAACAGGAAAAGTCAAAACTGTTCGCGCTGACGCGCCACGTCTGTGAGTGAGTTGACGAGTAGATGTCCACTACCGCTTCGTCTGCAAAAAACTGACTGGAGCTGATGATCTCAGCTTCAGGCTTGTGAGACTTGCGCTCCTCGAGTTCCACCCGCTTGAGATGCAGACGACCTATCACAAGCAGTAGCACATCTGTCCAGGCGAGATGTTCACCTTCAAGCAACCCTTCCTGTAGTACAGTCAGACCATCGTCACTGAGAGCGAAGGAACGAATTCGGCTGACATAACCGTTGCCAACACCCAACTCAGCATCGCCGATGGTCCTGGTCTCCAGACCCAGTTCGCGCAGTCGTTCAAGCACCAGTTCAGCTTCATCACGCGTCGCCGTACGAGCCAGCGGCAAAGGCGCACCGAATGAGGTAAGGTGTTGCAATTGTTCGGGAGTGAGCTTAAGGAGTGACGCCGCACTTGCCATTTCTTCGCCGAGTGCTGGCTGGCCAACAAGGACACTGTTGTACCCGTGTTGTCCTTTTTCGGGAGTTCGCATCGTCGGCTTCCGCAGTCGCGCGGACGATTCAGTGTGAGGCAGCAGGACACCACAATAGAGACAATTTCCTCGGGTAGGGGGATTCGCGCGCAAACATTCATCGCAACGAATCATCTCTTGCGGAAGAAAGCCCGACGGTTCTGAAGGCGCCACTGGTCCAATTAGCTGGGGGATGTTTTCGTTATCTTTAGGCAACAGCTCCTCCAAGAATTTCAATTATACGACGGTCATTGAGTTTATTGCTGAGATTAATGGGGATAGAAGCAGCCGCGAAAAGCCGCCGGGTTGGTTTAGCACCACTCGTCGTGTTTGTCGCCCTGGCTAACGCCTGTTCAACGCTCCAGCCCCCGGACGCAAACGGACCACGAGCTGATGTTCGACAGTACCCCGTGGCCGTGCTCGGCGACTCAACCAGACAAGCAGAGAACCTTCTTGCCTGGCGCCATCTAACTCAGAGTAATGGAGCCGCCGCACAGGCGGAAGTAAAACTGAACCCAGCCACCGCTACACTGCAACGTTTGCCGAGTCTTACCTCGCCAATTTTCCTGCCGGCAGTAGGCGAAGCAAATCAAACTGAAGGACAGATCAGAGAGTCGTTGAGAAGATTCATTGCTGAATGGAAACCACTAATTGGTGCTGATCTCACTGAACTGTCGCTGGTTGAAAGAACTGACGAAGCAGCCGGAGTTAGGCTGGCACGTTATGAACAGCGCCCCTTCCGCTATCCCCTGCGCGGTGCCTTTGGCAGCCTGGTCATTCGCTTTACGACTGATCGTAAGGTTGTCGACATTTCCAGTACTTGTCTGCCGGATGCCAAACGACTGGAAAGTGCCTTGGCCGAGATTACCCCCAAGCTAACAGCGGAAGATGCCGCAAACAACTTAACTGGTCGTTCAATCACCGTACCCTCTGCGAGCGGCCCGCCCCAGACTTTTACGGTCGCGACGCTTGACGCAATCAACGTACGCCAACTAGTTGTGTACGCTAAGCAAGCGAGCGATCAACCAGATTCCCTCGGATTACACCTGGCCTGGGAGATTGACTTAAAGAACGCTCCGGTAACCACAATCTACCTCGATGCGGTAGAGAGCCAGGTACTCGGGGCTGCCTGACCAACTTCCCAAAGCCCATTGCCCTCATAACTTGACCAAAAGGAGTGTAAAACAGCATGCTACACTTGAATTCAGCCAGCCTCCCCGGGGAGCGCTTTTTTGTATGAACAACTTTGATCCTACTAATAACGTTTCGTGGCAACTTGGACATCGCGGCAGAGTCGCAGTTTTTATTGACGGTAATAACCTTTTTCACGCGGCCCGCTTCCACAACATAGATATCGATTACAACAAGTTATTGCGCGTGTTGTTGGGTGACGGCCGACTGCTGCGAGCTTTCTTCTACACCGGCGTTGATATCGGAGCTGAACGACAACAGGGATTCCTTTTATGGATGCGTCGCAACGGATTTCGCGTCATCCAAAAGGAATTGAAAACGTTCTATGACGGTACTCGCAAAGCGAATCTCGACGTTGAAATTGCGGTCGACATGCTCTCGCTGGCCGGTCGATACGACACTGCGGTGCTCGTCTCCGGCGACGAAGACTTTGTCTACGCTGTCAACGCCGTTGCGTACAAGGGCTGTCGGGTGGAGATCGCCGGATTCCGTTCAAACACTGCACCCAAGCTGATCGACGTGGCCGACTATTTCATAGATCTCGGCGAAATCGCCGAGAAGGTGAGGAAGGAAGTGAGTCACGGAACTCGCTACGACGAGCGAGTACTGCACGAGCCACAACCACCTCAATATCTCGAGCCCGCCGTCTCAGAATCGCCTGATGCCTTCCAGGCTGCCATGCGAGTGGTAATTGAAGCAGAAATAGACGAGGAAGCGGCAGAGTTCGAAACGGCGACGGAATTTATCAGGATTACTGACGATCACTGATGAAAGTATTTACCATTCAGGAAGCGAACGCCCTACTACCGAAAGTTAGAAAAATCCTCGCGGAGATTCAGCGTTCTCATAGAAACTTGGCGCGTTTTCGCGATCAAGCAAAGAAGGCCTCCGAGGCTGCTGAGCAGGGCGGCGGCGGTCTCGAAGGCGGTGTGGCTTACGCAGAGTTCCTCACCAAACTAACGTCTGAACTTGGCCAACTCGAAGCTTTGGGTGTTCAACTCAAAGACTTCGACAGAGGTCTAGTTGATTTTCCTTCGATGCGTGACGGCAGAGTGGTTTTGCTGTGTTGGCAAATGGGTGAAGGTGACGAATTAGAGTGGTGGCACGACGTCGACGCCGGCTTTGCGGGTCGCACTCCTCTTTAAAAACTTTTCCCAACCCGTGCAAAACCCGACCACGACAACGGACAACTCCAACGGCTGCATTATTTTCTCGTTGACCACTTAAAGTTTTTCCTGATAGTATGCCTCGCGTTTGCATAGTGACAAAGGACTTAGCCGCACGCCAACCTTTGTCTGACGTGGGTCCCCCGGAGGCAGTATCTGGATGCGATGTCCCTCGTGCGACGCCGACAGCGAGAGTTTGGAAAGCTGTCCCGAATGCGGCGCCAAACTTGGAGACGTTAATTGTTTGGTCCAGCCGGAGCAGTACTTGCCAAGCGGGACAACCAGCGAAGAAGTCGACGACGCAAATCCCTTGGAAAATCGACCTTCTACACGAAAATCATCCACTCTAATCGAGTTTCCCGGAGTCAATAGGCCGCCTTTGCCGGAATGGCGGAAAGAACTGAGCGAACGTGTGCGTGAAGTTCAGGAGCGCCGCGCTCGTGAAGCTGCGCGCGAGGCAGAAGAGTTAGAAAGGCAGGCCGTTGAAGCTGGCGCGATGCCGCCTCAGCTAGAGCTACTACCACAAATTCCGGCGCCCACAATGAATCCGTTGGTTGCGGCTGCACTGAAGCGCATCGAGCGCGCTCATCAACCGGCGGTGGAGATTCCCCCACAAAGAGAGAATGTGGCGGTGGCCCTTGCCTACGCCCCGGCAAGAGAGGAGAACGAGCCCGAGGAGGTTGAAACAGAGATCTCAGAACCTGCCCAACTGGTGTTCGATACAAACCCCGATACAGATAGTGAGCCGATCACCGTGGAGAAGACTCATACTTTGGTAGTGGTTCCAACTGTTGAGCCTGAGCCAGTCAAAGAGGAACCACCTCCCCCAACGCCGACACCATCACCGACACCCAAGCGTTTGATTCTTGATGATCCAAATGATCCAGCTCTCAATTATCTCGATTCGATCTGTAGGAACGTTCGCGTCGAAGAGATCGGGACCTTGCGAGCATCCGGGTTCAAACGTGCATGCGGTGCACTCCTTGATTTGATCGTCACGGCAGCGCTTACTTCGCCTGTCTACTTCGTGTTGAAGTTTGCTGGAACCAACCTGCATGAACTGCGGCCCATCGCCTTTATTGCCGGCGGCGCGATCATCATGGCGTTTCTCTACTTCACCATCTCAGTGGCCCTGACCGGGCGTACCTGGGCCATGCGCTTGCTTTCGCTGCGAGTGATTGACACCAAGACCGGACTGATTCCCACTGGTGGGCAATCAGCAGGACGAGCAATCGTTTACCTCCTTTCGTTGGCTACTGCCGGCTTTGGAATTGTCTACGCGTTGGTGAGTCGCGAGGGAGAGACGCTACACGATCGCATGTCACGAACGGCCGTTATCGCGAACTAGCTGTCCGACAATCCAATCTGCGACATTTGTACTTTAGTACTTTGTACTTTGTGCTTTGAGGCTGTGAGATCTGAGATCTCAGATCTTAGATCAAAGATCTCAACCGCTCAGTAAGCGGAAAGGACCGAGTACAAAGAACAAGAACTCAAAACCCAAGACCCAAGACCAAACCCCTCAAACTCTGCTAGGCTGCGCTCACCAACATGCAGCAAAAACTCATCCAGGCAATTGTGGACGAAGTGCGGCTGAAATTGTCCGGCCGATTCCTGGGTAGAGTCCTTCAGCTGTCACCTCTCTCCTTTGTTCTCGATTTCGGCCTTCGCAGTGGTGAGTACCTTTTGCTGGATCTGGGGCCTTCGAGTCCTCGTTTATATCTAATCAAACGCCGCCTCAAGGAACTGGAAAAACAGACGTCAGCCCTGGCCCAGTTTGCCCAGATCATTCGCTCAAAGTTGGGCGGCGGTAAACTGACTGACATTGGGAAGGACCCGGCCGATCGGATTGTGCGTCTCACCTTTGCGATTGAAGATGAAACTGGACTCCTGCATTTCCGCCGCCTCGTAGTCCAGTTAACCGGACGAGCCGCAAATCTTTTCTTGCTCGATGAACTGAATCGGATCGTTGCAGTTCTGCGCCAACCTAGAGAGGGACAGATACCACTAAACCAGCCCTATCAACCACCTAAAACGGTGACGAAGGAGAAACGAGAAAGGGAGGAAATAACTGGTCCATACGAGTCGCCGTCTGCGACTGCGGACCATTACTTCACAGAGCTAGAGAAGAGCAATAGTTTTCTTTCGCGAGCTAACCTGGTGCGGAAGCAGTTGCACAAGCAACTGGCCCAGCGCCGGAAGCTGAAAGCAAACCTTGAGAACGACCTAATAAGTCACGGAGATCCCGATCAGCACAAGCGACTGGGTGACCTGCTATTGGCAAATCTTTCTACCGCAATTCGGAAGGGCGGTGTGGTTTCCATCACCGATTACTACTCGGAGGGGACACCGCAAATTGAGCTTGAGATGGAGGCCGGCACTTCACTCCAGGAAGAAGCGGCCCGTCAATTTCGCCAATACACAAAGGCCAAGAGCGCTCGTGAGGAGATAGGTGTCCGGCTGATTCAATTACAAAAAGAGATCCTGGAACTCGAGCATGAAGAAGGGGAACTAGCCCGGGTAGTTGAGGAGAAAGATGAGGCCGGCTTGCAAGCTTTTGCTAAGACGCCGCCCAGTGCGCCGCGTAAGGAACGGAACAAGGAACCAGAACGAATCCCGGGTGTGCGCCGTTATCTCTCCTCAGACGGCTACGAGGTGCTTGTGGGTCGAGCTGCACGTGACAACGATACCTTGACGTTTAAGCTGGCTCGTCCTCATGACCTGTGGCTACACGCTGGTGATTATCCCGGCTCGCACGTGGTGGTTCGCAACCCGAACCGCAAAGAGATTCCGCCAAGGACACTTATCGAGGCGGCACAACTGGCGGGTCGTTTCAGTCAGGCGAGTGAGGATGCGAAGGTAGTAATTCATTACACTGAGCGCAAGTACCTTTCTAAACCTAAAGGCGCTGCTCCCGGATTGGTGCGGATGTCGAGTTTTAAATCCATTACGGTGGAACCCAAGGAAGCGATCAAAAGAATCTGAATATTGCCAATTGCCGATTTGCCGATTTTGCTCGTTCATGACAGGGTGCAACTGATCACAAGACAGCTTTTTTAGCGACCTTCAGGCTCAACTTTCAATCAGCAATCGGCAATTGGCAATTGACAATTGCCAATCATCATTAGGTATCCTCACCTTATGAGTCGATCTGAAAAATTGTTTGCCGAGGCAATTGAGTTGATGCCTGGTGGGGTGAACTCACCGGTGCGTGCTTTTCGGGGAGTCGGCGGCACTCCACTTTTCATACAGCGCGCCAGGGGCGCCATCATTACCGACGTCGATGGTCACGACTACATCGATTATGTCGGTTCATGGGGTCCGATGATCCTGGGCCATGCGGATGAGGAAATTGTCGCGGCCTTGCGTGAGGTGGTGGGACGCGGCACAAGCTTTGGAGCACCCAACGAACTTGAGCTGGAGCTCGCGCAGGAAATCATCGATGCTGTTCCCTCGATCGAGATGGTCCGCATGGTGTCGAGTGGCACTGAAGCCACGATGTCTGCGATACGACTCGCTCGAGGAGTCACCGGTCGAACTAAGCTCGTAAAGTTTGAAGGCTGTTATCACGGTCACGGCGATAGTCTTCTAGTCAAGGCCGGGAGTGGTGTCGCGACGCTAGGTTTGCCCGATAGTCCGGGAGTACCCGCCTCACTGGCTGAAAACACAATCACAGTGCCCTACAACGATGCTGAAGCGTTGCGACGCGTGTTTAGCGAACACTCGAACATCGCAGCCGTGATAATCGAGCCCGTGGTTGGCAATATGGGCTGTGTGCCGCCGAAGGCTGGCTACCTGGAAACGGTTCGAGATATCACCAGCAAACACGGCTCTCTTTTGATTTTTGATGAAGTGATGACCGGATTCCGGGTCGCACGTGGTGGCGCCCAGGGGGTTTACAACATCAAGCCCGACATCACGACTTTGGGGAAGATCATTGGTGGTGGTCTACCGGTGGGTGCGTATGGCGGCAGTAAAGAGTTGATGAGAAATATCGCTCCCGCGGGTCCGATTTATCAAGCGGGTACGTTGTCAGGAAATCCGCTATCGATGACTGCAGGCATTGTTATGCTGCGACGGTTGCGCGACCAAACGATCTATGAACAACTCGAGCGCGCGACCGGTAAACTTTGCGAGGGCCTGACAGCAGCGGCTCGTAGTGCCGGCGTGAACACCAGCAGTAATCGTGTCGGTTCGATGTGGACTTCGTTCTTCAGCGACGGCGAGGTTTCTGACTGGTCAACGGCGAACAGATGTAATCGGGAGTTATATGGACAGTTCTTTCATGCGATGTTGAGCGAAGGAGTTTACCTGGCACCCTCTCAATTTGAGGCCGCCTTCGTGAGTGTGGCGCATGGTGAAGGGGTCATTGAGCAGACGGTTGCTGCAGCTGGAAAAGCTTTCGATAAACTAAGGAACAGCTAAATGCGCAACAACGCATCGAACGAGCGTCAAAGACCAAAAGCCTAAGGCCAAAAACCACCTACAGTGGTAAATCGATCGTAAACCGCGAGCCCTGGCCCGGTTCACTCGTCACACTAATGCGGCCGCCGTGCTGCTCGACTATCTGCTTCACAATCGCCAGTCCCAAGCCAGTACCCCGTTTCTTAGTTGAGAAGAATGGCTCGAAAATACGGTCGCGCGTCCCCTTGTCCATTCCCTTGCCGCGGTCGGTGATGGTAACGCGCGCGTAGTTCTTGGTGTGATGAACGCCATCTCTCTCGTCACCATCGAGACTCACGCGTTCCGTCGCGATTCTTACCAGGCCATTCTCAGGACTCGCGTCGATCGCATTTGCAATTACGTTGACGAACACTTGCCGCAGCTGATCGCCGTCCCACTGACCGATTAGCGACTCCCCGGAAAACTCCTTCTCCAGCGTGGCGTTCTTATCGCGCACCCGTTCACTAACCAAATCGATACTGCGATCGAGAGTGAGGTTGACGTCAACCCGCGAACGCTCGAGAGCCTTCTGGCGTGAGAATTGAGTCACGTCCACGACCAGTTTGTTCAAGTGCTTAATGCCCCGCTCTACCAGTTC
>DATFRK010000606.1:0-7574 GCA_035263325.1 Pyrinomonadaceae bacterium
GCAGGATCTTACCCCGCCAGTTTTTCTCTAGTTAGACTGTCACATCTACAGCCCTCATCTGGTCTTTAAGGTAAATACGAACCTGGCCTTGCTTTTCTCGTCAGGATTCCTTCGGGCAGGTCTGTGATGAAAAACGTTATAAGGTCTCTTTCCCTAGTTCTGCTCCTAACGATTTCGCCACTCGCTCGCGGCGTTGCTGCCCAACAATTGAATGACACTACCAGGTCGGACAAGGTCAAGTCTGAGGTGAGCCGCCGTATCTCAGGCAAGAAGGAACGCGTAACAGTCAAATTGCAGAACGGTAGTGAAGTGAAGGGCAGTCTGGTCCAGGCGGGAGATGATAGTTTTACCCTTGCCGACCAAAAAACGGGAAAGCAAACGTCAATTGCCTATAATGAAGTCGCCAAGGTTAACGGTCGCGGGTTAAGTAAATGGACAAAGATTGGTATAGTTGTGGGTGTGGGAGTGGTAGTGCTCGCGGTTGTAGCTGCGGTAAGCTTGAGGCACTTTGATCCGTTTGAGCATGGAATACTAATTCCTCGATGAGTCATCTGGAAGTATTTGCAGAATATCGTTCGTATCTGTTCACGCTGGCCTACAGAATGTTGGGCAGCGTGATGGATGCCGAGGATCTGCTACAAGAAACATTCCTGCGCTGGCAGCAGGCATCGCTGGCGACGATAAGATCACCCAAGGCGTTCCTTTCTACTGTAGTCAAAAATCTCTGCCTGAATCATTTGCAATCGGCGCGGGTTCGCAGAGAGGAGTGCAGCGACAGTCCTGAGCTCGAATCTTCGTTGCCGGAGCCCCTCTCGGATCCAGTCAATGATGAAATTCTTGCGGATTCGCTTACCTCGGCATTCCTCGTGTTGCTGGAAAGACTGTCGCCCAAAGAGCGAGCGGTTTTTCTGCTACGCGAAGTCTTCGATTGCGAGTACGACGAGATAGCCGAGATCATCAGGAAGAATGCTGTTACTTGCCGTCAGATGTTGCGGCGCGCCAAGCAGCACATCCGTCTCGAGCACTCCCGCTTTGTCGCCTCACCGGAACAGCTGGAAGCCTTGATCCAGCAGTTCACCAGTACTTGCGCGACCGGTGATCTGAAAAGTTTTGTGTCGGCGTTAGCCTGACTTGTTTCATACTCGGGACAGTCCTACATCAAAGCCTTAACGTAAATACACAAATAACTGTATGAGCGCGGTTTGTGCATTTAGCATATTCTGTGGGCAACCTCTGCACTGCGAACAATTACGGAGAGTTGAGAGTGACTGCAGCGCTGATCTCATTGGCGGCAATCCTGGGCGCATTCTTTGTTGTCTTTGTACGCTTCTTTACCTCGCCCGCTTACGTTAAAGAGTTTGGCCCAATAACTTTTGTCTACACCACTCAAGCTATTTTACTCTGGGCTATCGCCTCACTAATCGCCGGTTTTCTGATTTATCGAGTGGAACACGATCGTAAGTTTTTGTTGCGCTTATTTCTCGCGGCCCTGGTCCTGAGATTGATAGTCGCCTCAGGTATTTTTGCTTTCAACTTGCAATCGTTCTTTGGCGGTGACGTGTTCACCTACGATTGGATTGCCTGCAACTTACTGAAGGGTTGGCAAGGAGACGCCTTAGCAAACGTGTTGGCGGGAGGAGTAATGAACCGGCCGGGTGCAGGTTATGGAATGGTCTACTATGTAACCGGGATTTACTTACTTGTCGGTAGAAATATGTACGCGGTCCAACTGCTGAATAGTGTTCTCGGCGCCGCCACGGTGCCGTTGATTTATATCGCTGCGCTAATGATCTTTGAAAACCGGCAAGTTGCTCGTCTGTCAGCTGGGGCTGTAGCCTTTGTGCCCTCCTTGATTCTTTGGTCCTCCCAGGGACTAAAAGATGGCCCCATAATGTTTTTTATCGCCGTGGTATTTGTGGCAACCTTGAAACTCAGCAAGAGATTCAGCCTGGGGTATCTACTATTACTTTTGTGTGCGCTGGGTTTCATACTGACTCTTCGCTTCTATATCTTCTATATCTCGGCAGCCGCTATCGTGGGCACATTGTTGATTGGCACGGAGGCCATCGCGGCGCAAAGCTTCTTTCGCCAATTCATCCTGCTGGTCCTGATCACCTTTTCGCTCGGCTATGTCTGTATGACTGGATATATCCAGGCCCAGATACAGCAATACGGCACCTTGGAGGCAGTGAATGTAACGCGTCAGGACCTGGCGAATAGTGCCAACTCCGGCTATGCGAAAGGCTACGATGTCTCAACCATGTCAGGGGCGGCATCGACGGTACCGGTGGGATTTCTCTACCTCTTACTGGCGCCATTTCCCTGGCAGCTTAACTCTCTACGCCAGGCGATCACGTTACCGGAAATGCTCTTCTGGTGGACCTCACTACCCCTGTTGGTTTTGGGGCTTTGGCATTCAACTAGATACCGTTTTCGTCAGGTGTTACCGATTTTAATCTTCACCACTCTGCTTTCAATCGCCTACTCGGTAGTTCAAGGCAACGTCGGCACGGCTTACCGGCAGCGAGCGCAACTATTGATCTTCTATTTC
The DNA here is from genome assembly GCA_035263325.1 of Pyrinomonadaceae bacterium. Lineage (GTDB taxonomy): Bacteria > Acidobacteriota > Blastocatellia > Pyrinomonadales > Pyrinomonadaceae > PSRF01. Next base: position 2,552 of record DATFRK010000606.1, read on the forward strand.
ATACTGAGTGCCGCAGGCTACGTTTTGCTGAAGGAAAAATATAGCCAAAAGGTTGCCGAGAAATCGCTGGAAGCAGACAGAATTTTCCCCGGACTGATCAACTAACCAGTTATCTTAATCTCACCGTGGGATCACCGAGCAAGATCCAGGTATAGCGGACGTCCGGATCAGTCGTTGCCGCTTTTGCATTCAGGATTGCCTCACCGAGTCGTTTGTTGGAGTTACCAAATAACAATCCGTAGAATCTTTGGGCCATTGCCAGTTGACCGGTTGGTTCGGTCATGCCAGACGAACTCCAGGTAGCAATAGCACCGCTGGATGGCGCCAGGACCATTGCCTTACCCAGGCTCACGGCCACCGGATCGTGCGAGTAACCATTCAAACAAGTCAGCAGGATCATCACCGGCAAGCGGCCGTTGTTACCCAGGTTTGGAGCGTCTTCGCTGCGTAACAGGCCAGCGCCAGTCCATACCGTTACCGAACCGTGACCGGCAAAGCCCACGAGCTCTGGACCACTGTTCAACCTTGCCAGGATCGCTGACCGTATCGTTGCGTCGTCCGGACCGCTGCTGCGATTAACTAACGTCACCGGCATTGTCGCAGGCAACAAGCTCCGCAGATTGTTGCTCATCGTCTCAAAGCCACTATCGGCAACCAGCAAAGCACCGCGTTGGGGATCAATTGGCGCCTGGTCGTAAGCGACTAATTTATTGACCATGGCTGTGGCCTGGTCCAGCGTTCTCACCGGCAGACGACCGACCGCCATCTCCGGGACTCCATCGCCATCAAAATCAGCTAGCCAGTCGTCGCTCGCCGTCTCCATGTTGGCCGTATCAAGCAGCCGCGTGGGCACAAAATCGAAGGCCCCGTTGCCCAGGTAGTTGCGCGGATCCCAACTCGAGTCACCAAAGAGCAGCACATAGCGGGGCGCTTTCTGCCAGTGCGTGGTGGTCCATAGCAGGAAATTCTTCAGCGCCAGCGGTGTGTGCATGCCGTAACTGAACTCGTCAAACACCTGGTCAACGTCAGCGACCTCAACTGCCAGGCCCTGGCTGCGACGCCAGGCAGCCAGGTTCTCGGCCGCACTGCGGAAGTTCTGATGAGTGATGATCAATAGGTCTGCCGCGTGCGTCCCGGCGCTCAGGTTTGTCGCCGCCCTGGTCTCAATGTCGGTCGGAGCGGGGATGTCGTCATCAGGGAGCAACAGCAGAGTGCGATTGATACCCGTGGCGGCAATGTTCACGAGATAACTACCGCCACTCTTCGCGGCGCTGACTTCACGTTCAGTGGGTGAGCCGGGATCGGTGATATCCAGGAGTCTGAGTTGTGCCGTAGTAAACCCGGCGACACTCACTCGCCGGCCGGCCGGCACGGTGAACAACAGGCGATTGTTTGTGGCGCGATATTGTTTCTGATAAGTCAGACGCAAGTAGTCGAGTAGAGAGATGTCGGTCGAGGAAGCTGTACTGGTAATCGTGACCTTGTTTTCACCCTCTTTCAGCAGACCCGATGGAACTTGCAGCTTGAGACTTTGATGTTCCTTGCCCTGGAAGCTAACAACTCCAAGATCGATATCGTTCAGGGCAACGTGTACCTGGTGTGGCAGGTCAGTGACGCCCTGGAGTGCTACCTCGAGCGCATCAGACGACGCCGGCCCAGCCAGCGATTGCACGACGAGAGTCTGGGTCACGGCAGCGTTGTTTACGACTGGGCCGAAGATGTTGTCGGCCTCACCGTTGAGCAGCGAAGAAAAGTAGACAGAGTTGTCTTCTCGTTCGCTGGTGTTGGTAAAGCTGGCGACGCTTTTGTCGCCGAGTGGTTCGATTAGCCGCACGCGCTTGTCGGCCACTACTGGAATACGTTTGCCCGGCGTGGTGCCGTTCACGAGGTAGTAGACGTGCGTGCCGGTAGTTGGTGTATCGAGTGCCTGGCCGTAGAACTCGAGTGAGTCGCCGGCGCTCAATTGCGTGCCATTCGTGCTCAGCTCAATGGGAACTTCAGCGCCATCGACGAAGAGTTGCAGCAGGCGCGCATCGCCGTTGGGGTCCAGGCCGGCGGCTACAAGCTGTGGTTGGGTAACGCGATACCAGCCGTCATGGTCTACAGAGAGCTTGATGGCTGGAAGGGAATTGATAAGCGCAGTGTTCGGCTGCAGACTGACCGACTTGCGTGCAGTCTCAAACGCCGGCCACTCATGTTGCGCAAGATTCTCTAAATTGTTTTTCGCCACCAGTTCGCTTAGTAGCGGCGAGGCAACATTGTCGAACTTCTCAAAGACTTGTTGCGGTACGATTGGTCCATGCAAGGTTCGCCGGCCATTGAGATCGACGTCTTCAATCCAGTAAGTACTGGAGCCGGTGGCCTGCTTATCGGACCACAGATAATCGTTCCCGGCAGTGAGCGTCGCACCAGCAAACAACGCTGAGCCCGCGACGAGGTCCTTAGTTAGCAGCGACTTCTGCCCGTTATCGTCGCGATAGACGTTAAACCCGAGGTTGTCGACTTCAGCGGCCGTTCGCCACCTCAATAGTACTGCGCTTCCGGAGCGCACTGCGGTTGCTTCCGTAAACTTTACTGCCGTGGGAGCTAACACGACCTGGGTGTTAGAGAATTCTGACGTGCCGCCGGCCGGATTGGTGGCCGTCGCAGTGATGACCTGACCAAGCGGTACCGTTGTTGGCGAGGTAAAGGTGCCGGTGAAGTTACCTGAGCCATCGGTGGTGACATTCGTGGACCCCAGGAAAGTTTGACCCTCGCCATGCGCAGAAGGATCAGCGACCTGGTTGGAGAAGAACTCGATGCGAAAGGTTGTGTTGGCGGTAGAGTTGAATGTGAAACTGACTATCGTTGAACCTTGCCGTACGTCCGTAATGATCGGAAAGTTCTGTAGACTATTTCCTCCGCTATCGGCATCACCAGTGTCGTTCAGGGTAACACCATCGGCAGCGGTTGTTGCACTCAGGTCGATCCCGAGTCCACCGTTGGCAAAGATCTGGTTTTGGTTAATCCGATTGTTCGTATTGTTGACGCTTAACACTGCGACGCCGGCACCACCGTTTCCGGAAATTGTGTTCGCCTCGCCTGGATCGTTAGTGCCGTTATTATCTGAGCCAATAAAATTGCCAGACGCGTCGTTTCTAACGACGACACCATGCTCGCCATTTCCCACGGCAGCGGTTCCAGCGGCGTTCAGTCCAATTATGTTCCCGGATACTCTAACATTTTGAGTTCCTCCCTGTGTTAGGACAATTCCGTCCAGCGTGTTCCCGGAGACCACATTTCCTTCGGTGGCGTCATTAACGCCGTCGCTGTCTGTCCCCACAAAGGAGTTGCTAAAGCCGCGTAGTAGAGCGACGTCGCCCAATACCATTCCAGTTTGGTTTGGGATGGCGACCGTTCCATTTACATCAACCCCGACGTAGTTGCCCTGTATTTTAGAGGTAGTGCCCACGTTGAACGTGTTTATGCCGGTCACTGTATTTCCTGAGATGACGTTGCGTTGGCCAGCCGCGCCTCCGCCAATTGTCACTGGCTGTTCGGCCCTTATCCCATTCTGACCATTTCCGATTCCTGCACTACCGGCCGCATTCGTCCCGATGAAGTTTCCGATGATGACTGTGCCGGCGGAGTTTTGCACCAATATCCCATTCCCTGTATTACCCGAGATAACATTCCGATCATTCGCTGTCACGCCGCCGATAGTGCAATTTGCTGCTTGAACTAGGATGCCGTTTTGTCCATTTGCGGAGGCCGCAGTTCCGGCGGCATTGGTGCCGATAAAATTTCCGGCAATGACGTTACCGTTTGAGTTTGATAACGAAAGACCATTCCCCGTGAAGCCATCTATTATCAAACCCCGCACTGTGTTAGTGCCGTTGTTTGTGAAACTTAGACCATCACCACCAGTATTATTTCCTCTTAATTCGATTAAGGGAGTTCCAGTAAACCCGGGCTGTGTAGTTGCATTAATTATCAGGGGCTGATTGATTTGAGGCAGTCCCGTGGGAACGTTTATGGTCTGTAGACCAGTACCTATACTGAAGTTGATTGTGTCCTGAGCGGGTGTGTTATTGGCCTCCTGGATTGCGGCCCGAAGAGTGCATTGCCCGTTGCCGGTAGCAGTTTCGCAAACACCATTGAGCGTGGCGTCGCCGGCGTCTCCGGTGTTATTCACAGTGAACGTAACCTGTGAAAACGCGGGTGTGCTAATCAGAAAAAGCGTGACCACGGACATCAGAATTTGGGTTTTAGCCGATCCGCAAAGTCTATCCCGGAGCCACGACAGCACTGCTTTCTTGGAGTCAGGAAGGCTGACAAGGTTTTCGTCACGCAACTGACCCTTGGACGCGCCATGTGGAATAGTAGTTTCGTGTTTCATTTTCCCCGTTCCTTGCTTCCTGAACGCCTTACTCTTTCGCTGACGTCGTTATGTCAGCTAACTCCTCCGAAGCTTTTACTGAGCTGCAGCAACCGACATTTATCTAAGTCTCATGGTTGGGTCGCCCAACAGAATCCAGGTGTGACGCACATCCGGGTCAGTTGTCGCCGCTTTAGCCGTAATGATCGCGTCGCCAATACGCTGGTTCGGTTGATTGAAGAACGCTCTATAGAAACTCAGCGCCATTGCCTGTTGAGCGCCGGGCTCGGTCATGCCGCTCGAACTCCAGGTAGCAATCGCGCCCGTGTTTGGCCCTAGCACCATCGATTTGCCAAGACTGATAGCAACTGGATCATGGGAGTAGCCATTCAAACAGGTGAGCAGTACCATCAGTGGCAAACGACCGCTGTTGTTCAAGCTGGCTGCATCTTCACTGCGCAACAAGCCGGCGCCGGTCCAGACAGTCACTGAGCCGTGACCGGCAAAGCTCACCAGATCTGGACCAGCATTCAAACTGCTGAGAATCTGCGAACGTATCGTGGCGTCGTCCGGACCAGTGCTGCGGTTTATTGTCTCCACTGGCATCGCCATCGGTAATAGCTGCGCCAGGTTGTTACTTATCGACTCAAACCCACCATCGGCTAC
>DATFRK010000607.1:0-2815 GCA_035263325.1 Pyrinomonadaceae bacterium
AGCATCCCACCAACGGGGAGTTGGTGGATAGTTTCAAATCCTTTCTACAAGAAGGAGCGCGCACCCAAACCGAAGAATCCCACCAACGGCAGTTGGTGGATCGTTCAAGTCCTCCCTACAAAAGGGTGCCACCCAAACCGCGGAATCCCACCAACTGCCGTTGGTGGGATTCTTTTGGCAGCGCGGCACTCTTGAGTAGAAAGGACTTGAAGCATCCACCAACTGCCGTTGGTGGAATTCTGGGAGCGCAGGCGGGCCACCTGCGCTCACAGTGGGGTGATCGCTTAGGCGGCGCGGCGAGCCGGCACTGCTTGTTTGGGTTGCGTAACTGACCTCACCGGTGTCGACAGAGCAGCGCGAATCTCTTTCCAATGGATTGAAATATCAGCTAACACTACTGACAGAGCGAGGCACGACCAGATGATCGCCTGGACCATCTCTATTCCCAACGCTTCCCAGCCAGTGATTCCCATCACGAATCGGCCGCCGATGAAGACCAGCGAGATGGCGTAACTACGCGTGGCCCATTGTTTATGCAACGTGATCTTGCGGCGCACGGCGAAGAGAAAGGCAAGCGCAGTCGCACTCATCAGCATCGTCGCATCAACCATGCCCAGCACAGTGAAAGAGCGTGGCGCTCCCATGCGTTCCTGGAAATACTGAATGTAGGCTCCGAGCGGGGCGAGCACGAATGCGCCGAGCACGTACATTCGTCCCATTACCCGATGGGCCCGGGTAAATCTTTGTCGCAATCGATCAGAAAACTGGAAAGGGGCAAATAGAAGTACGATGGCGCCAAATATACCGTGGGGCAGTAGCCACCACTTAAAGGGCGCGTAGTGTTGCCAGACGGGATTGTCAGCCTGAACCAGGAAGCGTTCATTGTGGTACATCACGTAGGCGCTGGCGAGCGCAATCATTGAAAAAACCACGTACTTCGCTTTGAGTTTCATCGAGGATTCCTTTTGTCGTTTTCGGTAGGTAATCATCCAGATCGTTTCGCGCCAAAATGCGCAGGATCTTCGGAAGGCCTTGCACCGCAGCACTTGCGAAAACCCGGTCTATTTACCTAACGCGTACTTTTCCGAGAATTTGGTCCACCGCCCGGGCAAAACCTATGAGAACCTTCAGTGTTCCTTAAGATCCCAATCGGAGACGGTGTCAATGAGGTTGTATCAGGTAGCCGCTTGTGATAGATCGCCTCAAGCGTAGCGGACCACTGGTGTGGTTTGCGGTTGCCTCAGCATCACTAATGCGTCTCGTCTCGGCTGTTGAATGAGTGTTATCTCTTTCGTCAGAAAAAAATTAGTCGGAGGAACTAGGCCATGAAACCCGATCGTTTTGCTCTCGCTCTCCTGTTCTTATTGCTGGTGACTATAACCGCCAGGGTTCAAGCCACGCAGGCAATGTCGGACGACAATAAGCCCTCCCGGAACGAAGCACCGGAGCCACGCACCAAAAACGGGAAGAAACTCCTGACCGCGCTTGATCTGATGAAAGTGGCAAACATTGGTGGGCCGCGGATCGCGCCTGACGGCAAACGCGTGGCCTACACGGTGAGCGAAACCAAAACTGAGAAGGACAAAGAATGGAAGTCTGCGACCCAGATTTGGGTCGTGCCGATTGCAGGTAGTGCGGCGCGGCAATACACCCGTGGCGACAAGAGCGCCACCGCGCCCGAGTGGTCCCCGGATGGAACTATGTTGGCCTTTCTCTCCGATCGCGAAAAAGATGGGGAACGACAGGTCTGGATGATGCCTGCTGATGGTGGTGAAGCGTGGCAGGTCACAACCCACAAAGGTGGCGTAAGTGCTTTTCGTTTTTCGCCTGACGCCAAACAGTTGGTGTTGGTGGCAACCGATCAACCGGCCAAGGAAGAAGAGGAGCGGAAGAAAGTAAAAGACGACACGATCGTGATCGACCGCGATCTGAAGATGGCCCACCTGTGGCTTTGGAGCATCGAGAAGAAAGATGAGAAGCGGCTGACCGACGGCAACTTCACCGTCAGCGACCCGCAGTGGTCACCCGACGGTAGCCGAATTACCTACACAACTCGCCCTACGCCGAAAGCTGATGATGGCGGTCTGAGCGACGTTTGGGTGCTCAACATTGCCAGCGGTGAGAAGAAAAAGATTGAGGACACGCCTGCCTCGAGCGATACGGCGCGCTGGTCACCTGACGGGAAATGGATTGCCTATACCGGCAACACTGATCCAGAGGGCGGCGTACAAACCACTTACCTTTACCTGGTCTCTGCTACAGGTGGTAGTCCCAAACAACTAACCGCGAAATTTGATTTGAATGCGGGTACTCCAGTTTGGGCGCGCGACGGTAAAACGATCTATTTCAACGCGAACGTCCTCGAAGCAAACGAAATCTACGCCGCTGACGTGGCCACGGGAACAGTTACGCAAATCTCGAAAATAGGTGCTAGTACGAACATTGCTGAGATCAGTTCAGACGGCAGCACAATTGTGGGAACCCAATCGCTGCCCAATGGACCAGCGGAAATTTACAAGTCGAGTCTGAAGTTTGCTCAGCCGATTGCCCTGACGAATCACAATCGCTGGTTGTCGGAATATTCGCTGGCTGAGACAGAGATCGTAAAGTGGAAGAGCAAAGACGGCATGGAAGTTGAAGGACTGTTGACCAAGCCGGTGGAATACAAAGCAGGAAGTAAAGTGGCGTTACTCTTGAATCCTCACGGTGGACCTACCGGCGCCTCGCTCAATAGTTTCAACGGCACCGTGCAGGTGCTGGCGGCGAATGGCTTTGCCGTGCTGCAACCGAACTTCCGCGGTTCGACGGGAAAGGG
>DATFRK010000608.1:0-5673 GCA_035263325.1 Pyrinomonadaceae bacterium
GACGAAGAACGCAGGCAGGTTTGCCTGGTTGTCGATGTCGGCGCCGTTTGTGAAGGTGAACCGGAAGTGATGCTGCGTGTTAGAACTCTGCAGGTAATCGAGATTGATCACCATGTGATTCTGTTTGAAAAAGTTCGGCGCCGGAAAGGACACGTTACCGACAGGAATATCGCGTCCAAGTATGGAGATCGTTTGCCCATTTGTTTGAGCGGGCGCCACGGGTACGAAGGAGTTAAAAACCGCTAGGTTGTTTGCAGCCAATCCGGGAATTGTTTGCAAGGCGGCGAAACCAGCAGCCGTAGGAGTGACAATGCCTCCGGGCGGCACTGAACTCCCGGTTTGGACTCTTTCGTAAGAAGTAAAGAAGAACAGTTTATCCTTCCCGCTGTGTAGGAAAGGACCACCCTCACCGAAATGCGGCAGGTAAACTGGACCACCAACGTTGAAACCGCCGCGAAAGTAATCCGAACGCCCCATAAACAGGTCACCATCTGAACGGTTGCGAGTGGTACCGGCGTTCTTCTGAATAGTGTCGAGAGCGTTCAAAAAGCGGTTGCGGAAAAAACCATAGGCCGACCCGTGGAAATCATTTGTGCCACTCTTGGTCACCGTCAGAAAATTTCCACCATTGGACCGCGCAAATTCAGCCGAGAACTGGTTTTGCAGCAATGTAAACTCGGCTACTTCATCGGGAGAGATATATGACTGTGGGCCGGTTACGGACTTGTCGTTGTTATCGACGCCGTCAACCACAAAATTATTATTGCGTGGCCGCTGACCACCAACGGAACCGCCGGTGCCAACACCCACGCCACCTGAACTACTTACGTTTGCCGCCAACAAGGCAAGATTGTTTACCCCAGCAGGACTCCCTGCCGGACCGGCTGTAGTCTGAGCCATCTCGACTACCTGTCGGCTGCTGAAGGCTTTCGACAAGTTTGCGGAAGTCGTATTAACCAACTCGACGCCGCCGGCTGTTACAGTAACGACTTCACTCACCTGGCCCGGAGAAAGTTGCACGGGCAGGTCGGTGGCTTGATTCACGCTCACCCTGATGTCTGTGAGAGCCATATTTTTGAAGTTCTGTGCTTCAATTGAAAGATTGTAATCAGCCGCTGGCAGTAAGTTGCTGAACTCAAATTGTCCAGAGTTGTTTGTTTGAGTTGTCTGAGTATTGCCAGTGGATTTTCTGGTGAGGGTTATATTTGCGCCCGTGATAACCGCGCCGTTTTGATCGGTAACGACACCCCGGATGCTACCAGTTGTTGCCTGGCCGTGAGCTGAGAAAACACAACTCACTGCAAAAAGTACTAGCCAAAGAGCTCGCTGCACTACTTCGTTTTTCATGGTGAATTTCCCCGTGCGGTTGATATTTATGGGGGGAGACGGCTTTCGCAGCCATGAATTCGCAAGTGCTATTCCTTGGATCTTGTGTCAAAGACGACACGGCGAGTCTTCAGATTGTCAGTGTTCAGATACGGTTTTCCGTTCTGTGAAAGTTTCGTGAGATACAAGCCAATCCAAAGAATTAGAAAAATCCAGAAATATGGACGATGTTACTCGAGTGCTTTTGGTAAGGCGAACTCTCAAAAGGTGCCTATTCAATAAGCAATCTATGCTAGCCAAAACCTTGATCGTGACTCTTGCATTCATTTTATTAGTCGGGTCGTCGGCGTCTCGCAAACAACCGCGCCCGACTTTCATTGATCTTGCACGGGCGCCAGCTCCGCTCTTCGATGATCCTGTGTGGCACGGCGCAACGGATCCATTTGTTGTCTGGAACCCAGGGAAGCGGAAGTGGTTCATGTATTACACTCAACGCCGCGCGACCATGCCGAACCCGAATGGCGTTAGCTGGGTGCATGGTTCGAAAATCGGGATCGCTACTTCCGCAGACGGCATCGAGTGGGCGTATCTCGGCACCGCCAAAGGAGACCACGACCTTTCAGATCCGCTTGCCGCCAAGGGGCTTGGGCCGGAGCCCGGCGTGACGTGGTGGGCGCCTTGCATTGTTTATCATGACCGAACCTTTCACATGTTTGTCACTTTGGTGGACGGCATCTACTCAAAGTGGATCGGTAAACGAAACATAGTCCATTTCAGCAGTAGTGACGGCGTTACCTGGAAATACATCAATACCTGCCAACTCAACTCTGAGCGCGTGATTGATCCGATGGTCTATCGGATCGCTGACACCTGGTACATGGTCTATAAAGACGAAGCGGCGGGTTCGCGCACCTTTCGCTCAGAAAGCAAGGATCTGATCGAATGGCGTAATGCTCAGCAAACCACCAACGAGGGCCATCAGGAAGCGCCGTTTGTTTTTCGCTGGCAAGACTCTTACTGGATGATCGTGGACGCCCTGGGAGACAAGGGACTACGAATCTACAAATCGCCGAATGGTGTCGATCAGTGGGAATACAACAGTACGGTGCTGGCAACCAGCGCGGGCACGAGGGACAAAGACAACAACGTCGGCCATCATCCCGGCATCGTGGTCCAATCGGCGTCGGGTGGGCGCGAGCAATGCCTGCTCTTTTATTTCACGCATCAGGATCGCCAGACAGTGCTGCAGGTTGCCGAATTAGAGTTAGGAAAAGATGGCCAGGCATTTTGTAATCGCGACAAATATGGGCAACTCCGCTAAACACGCAATATGAACAACAAAGTGGCGCCTGATAATACGGCGGTGCGAGTGGCCTTGTGGCGGGCGTTACACAGAGAAGTTTTTGCTATGTCGTTCATGCTCCCGATCGAACTAGCGGACCCCGAGGTGCGTCCCGCAATCGAGCGAGCGGCAGCGGGCGCGCGGGCCAACGGCACACCCTTCATTTCCTTCTTCAGGCCAACAGAAATGCTGGCACTCGCCCGCGCCGCCGGCTTTAGAGATGTGAGCCACGTAGCAGCAGCTATGCTTGCCGAACGCTACTTCGCAGGCAGGACAGATGGCCTGCGCCCGCCAAATAATTCAGAGGAACTGCTAGTGGCGACCGTCTAAGACAAAGGGTCTGATGTTACTTACTGATGACGCCGCAGGCGATTCGATCGCCTGAGGCACCAGACGGATCGGTTTTCATATCGTCGGCTTTGGCGTGAATAACAAGCGAGGTGCCGCCCCCAGTGAACAATGAGTCTTTGCCTGTCCCTAGGCTCACGTTCGGGTTGGCAACCGTCACTTTCGCCGTACCGTCGGCGGCCACCGTAAAGTTGTTCATATCGCCGGCATGCCACCCCATGGGATTTTGCAATCCGTGTTGCTTGCCATCTGGATTAAAGTGAGCTCCGGCGGTGGTAAACTTCGGCCCTTCGCACTTCGCCACTTGATGAATGTGAATGGCATGGTCACCTGGCGACAGATTCTTGAGATCCAGCATAATGCTGACGCCATGTTCCGCGGGAGTAATCTTAGCTGTGCCGATGTCTTCTCCCTGGCTATTCTTCAGCGCCACCGTTACAGCATTCTGCGCGTTTGAGTAGAGCGTGAACAACGTCGCAACAACTAGCACCACGAACAACATAATCAAGCCTTTTTTCATTTTTTCGCCTCCAATTTAATGTACTGACAGCGCGCGGTATCTTTCGTCTTTGACGGGTTGCTTAGTTCGCGTTCAGCAGCCTTGCTAAGCGCACAATCCAATCTCGAAACTGAATGACCCATCATGGAATAAGGTAATGTCGTTGTTTAGCCCGGGAAAGCCTAGCGTACCATATAGGGGAGTTCTGTGAAGGTCTTGTCGTTGTTTTTACGTTTTTCTCACACGGCTCGACCTCTCTGGATTGAGTCGATCTAGTAGAAACAATCGAAGCAATTTTCGAAAACGATCCCGGAGTGTACTATGAAACGATTTGACTCTAAGGCACTCTATCAGGCGCTTGATGAACAACGACGCAACCGTAATCTGACCTGGGACCAGGTTGCAAACGAGATAGGAGTAAGTAAGGCGACTATTTCACGCACCAAGGGCGGCGGCCGAATGGAAGTCGATGGAATGTTAGCGATGGTCGCGTGGCTTGGAATACCGGTGGAGCGCTTTGTGGTTGATAAAAACGGCGCGGTGGATTGAGTACACGGGAGAACAGTCTGTGGCTGAGCTCGTTAAAATGAGCTACTTGATCTCCCCGCTCTTGCTGGGCCTGACATTCCATGGGCTATGCATAAAGTTCCACTGGTTGAAAGCCCTTACCCGACCGATTGACAATGGTATTTCTTTTCGCGGTAAGCGGGTTTTTGGAGAGAACAAGACTTTCCGTGGCCTCGTGGCTGTAGCCATAGGTACCGCAGCTGGATTTGGCGTTCAGGTTTTGCTACACGGAATTCTGGGGCCGCGCGACTTCGAACTAATCGATTACCGAAGGCCCGGTATCCTGCTGATTGGCTTTGCTATGGGCATGGCCGCAATGTTAAGTGAGTTGCCAAATAGCTTTATCAAACGGCAGTTAGGGATAGCGCCTGGTTCGGCGACAAAGGGTTTCGCGGGCTGGTTGTTTTACTGCCTGGACCAGGTGGATATGTTGTTCGGCGTTTGGCTGGTTCTGAGCTTCCTGGTGACTGTCACTGTGCCGCGCATCTTGTGGTCCATTGTGTTTCTGTTCGCGGCGCATCAGGTCATTACTATCATCGGATATGGCCTGGGGATGCGAGCGACAGCACGATAGCGGACGAGGTCATGACATGAGACACTTTTCGGTGTGTCGGATGTCATGGCATTTGAGAATTAGGCTTTAGCGGGGTGAGATCTTAAAATCAGAAAAGTGTCGTGTGTGTAACTTCCCACCCAGGGGATAATAAATCAGGGACTTCCAGGATGATGCCGAGATTAAAGTTAGGTTCTACAGTTAAGTTGGTGTTGGTGTTAACTACCCTGACCGTTCTTCACGGCCTGGGCGCCTCAAACGCAAAGGGCGAAACTCTACCTGACATGCGAGGCGCTGTTTGCCTGGAACAAAAAAATCCCGTACTCAAGGAATCACTTTTTCCATTCGACGATGCGATACGCACTAACCAGGTAGGGATGCAGCCCAGTCAGGCAAAACTCGTAGTTTTCGCTGGTCAATTGTCAGGTGCGCCTGAGTTTCAAATTGCCGATGAGCAAGGCCGGAGTGTGTTCAAAGGACCGCTCGAACACTTTGGTTTGGACAGTGACAGCGGCGAAGAACTATGGCGCGGCAACTTCACTGCCTTTCGCCTTAAGGGAACCTACCGGGTCGGTATATCGGGACGTGGGTTCTCTCATCCGTTTGAGATTGCCGGCGCCATAAACAATAAACTGGTCCGGTTGGCCAGCCGCTGGTTATATCTACAACGCTCCGGTATTGACCTCAGTGATCCAATCACCGGCGTCACCCACAGAGCGGATCATCGGACCGCCGCTTTCCTGCGAGACGTGGGAGGTATCCATCTAAACCATCGAATTGATACCAGTGGTGGCTGGTGGGATGCTGGTGACTATGGCCGTTATGTCCCTCCGGCCGCGAGCACTATTCAGTTGTTGACATACGCCTATCATTTCAATCCCCAGCTTTTCGTGGATGGCACATTGCAAATTCCTGAAAGTGGTAATGGCGTGCCTGACCTTCTAGATGAGATGCGCTGGGAACTGGAGTGGCTTTTGAAGATGCAGCGGTCTGATGGGGCCGTCCATCAAAAAACCGCCACGCGCGATTATGCGGAGG
>DATFRK010000609.1:0-6858 GCA_035263325.1 Pyrinomonadaceae bacterium
CACCCTCCGCAACCGCATGAAAAAGTTGGGACTGCGGTGAACAGCCTGACATAAGCTGCCTATCACTCAATTAGCCAAAATTGCGCAGTTGGGAAGGCGGGTAAGCGACTTGCCGACTCGACTAAGCATACGGGCTTCGAAGCGCACCCCCGCTAAGCTCTCAACAAACAAGTACTCAGTTAGGAGAAGCAACTTCCAACGGCGAGATAGATTTGTGACGAGGTACATCAGCGGGGGTGCGCTTAGAAGCCTGAGTGGTGATTTGAATTGGCAATGACGCTTACCCCCTTCCTGACTGCGCAATTCTCGTGAGTTGAGTCTGCAAGTTGTTTACCCCCCTTCCTGACTGCGCAATTCTTTAGTTAAATGCATGGCCTTGGCAGATGCCGCCGGTGGCATCGGATGCCAAATACGGCATCCAAGGCGGCGTTGGGTACGCGCAACACTTCAGCGTTAAGCTTCCTCGAATATCTTCGTTCCTCAATTAAGTCAATAAGTTAACCGCCTCAAACCTATCGACGCTCGCCGTGGTCTCGTCGTTGCACTAGATGTCTGCGAAACGGGCCATGGGCCAGGCTAGCGGAATAACAAAAGGTGAGAAACGAATGACTACAAGAATTACCAAGATTAGTAAGGAAGACGACGACCGGACGGTGTTGCGAGTCGAGGGCTCACTCCATTTAGCAGACGCGGAAGTACTCGAGTCCACCTACATGGACCTTTGCGAGCAACACTCACACAGCATCGCGATCGATCTGGCGGGCCTCAGTTTCCTTGATAGCGACAGCGCCTCAGTGCTCTGTCGTCTGAAGAAACAGGGCGCCGAGTTGATCGGAATTCATTTCTTCGTACAGCAAATTTTGCAAGCAGCCGGAAACTGTTAGTTGGACCAAAAGGCAGGAACCAATATGTGCCACACCGAGATAGAAGCAGAGAACGAACAGAAGTTGATGCCGCCAGGCACTGGACCGATCGGCATTGCCATTGCCACCAGTAGGAGGTTTGGAAGCTTTGTGATGAAAAACGTAAGACCAGCAAGCGATCAGATGAAGAACGATCAAGTCGCGTTCGGTGGAGAGTTCAAGCGTCGCAAAGTTGAGCCAATGGTGCTGGTGCTGGCGCTGATGCTGCTGACGGCAACGACCATGCGAGCGCAAACCAACGGCAGCGCGGAGCTCAAACCTGTTCAGAAACTTGTGACGACACCTGCTACTCCTGCCGAAGTCGAAGCCACCAGCAAAAACTTCGTGCCCGTGGAAAGAGTTGGGGTCGACTCCAGCAACACGTTGCCACTGAGCCTCAATGAGGCGATCCAACTGGCGCTGGAAAACAACAACGACATCAACGCTTCGCGGATCGGGGTCGAAATGGCGGAGCACGACTTGACGGCAGCGCGCGGCGCTTACGATCCAAAATTCACGTCCGAGACGTTCTTCCAGCACACCACGACTCCGTTCACCTCGTTCTTGAGTGGTAGTAGTGGTTCCCTGAAGCAGAACGACTTTACGAGCGGTGTTGGTTTCAGTGGCGACACTCCGCGCGGAGGCGGCAAATACCGGTTTGATTTCTCGTCCAGCCGGCTTTCGTCGAACAACTTTTTTAACGCCCTGAATCCGGCGGTCTCCTCCAGTTTGAGTCTTAGTTACACCCAACCACTCCTGCGCGGTCGCAAGATTGATGAGAACCGGCGCCGGATTGAGATCGCCAAGAAGAATTTGACGTTGACGGATGTGCAATTCAGACAGGAGGCCACCACCGTCATCATCAACGTGGAACAGGCCTACTGGGAGTTGGTCTATGCACTAAGAAACCTCCAGGTGCAATCGGATGCGGTAAAGCAAACCAGGGCGCAAGTAGAAACCAACAAACGCCAGGTCAAGAAAGGCGTGTTGGCCCCGATCGACGTGGTAGAAGCCGAGGCCCACGTAAAGATCTACGAGCAGAACGTCTATGCAGCCCAGGAAGCGGTGACCCGTACCGAGAACGCACTCAAGACACTAATGCTGCCGGATCGCAAAGCAGACCTTTGGTCACGCGCCTTGTTGCCCACGACCCCGGTGGCGCTCGACGCGCCGCACCTCGAGTTGCCTGACGCGGTGAGCGCTGCTCTGGCAAACCGATTTGAGCTGGCGGAGTTGAAAACTGGTAAGGAGATCAACGACATCAACAATCGTTTCTATCGCGATCAAGTCAAACCGCAGGTCGATCTAATGGTGGGCTACAGCAGCAACGGTTATGCAGGTACGCCGACCGACCCCAGCCAGAACCCTTTGTTCACCAGTGTGAAGTCGCTTGAACAACGTGTGGCTGAGCTATCGCAGCAAGCCGGGCTACCCGCGCTGCCGTCATCGTCTTTGACTACGGTGCCGAGCAATCTGAATGGCGCGTACGGACGGTCGCTCGGAAACATGTTGGGCCAGGACAATCCGACGGTCAGTGTTGGAGTACGGATCACTTTGCCGCTGAAGAATAGAACTGCGAAAGCTGAACTGGCTCATTCGCTGGCGGAAGGACGTCAAATCGCCACCAATCGAACGAAGATGGAACAACTGATTGAGGCCGATGTCCGCAACACGATGCAGGTGGTGCGTTCAGTCGAAGCGCGGCTGGCAGCTGCTGAGGCGGCCCGCGTTGCAGCCGAACAGCAGTACACCAGTGAGCAGCGAAAGTTTCAGGCCGGCATGTCGACGGTGTTTCTCGTGTTGCAGAGGCAAACCGATTTGACGACGGCGCGTGGTCGTGAGGTGCAAACGCAGACCGATCTCAGCCAGGCAATTGCGCAACTCCAACGGGCGATGGGCAACACATTTCGCTATCACAACGTCGCGGTGAGCACGGATGGTCGCAAGCTCGAGCAGGTTGCTGAGCAGTATGCGCCGGAAGGATCCAACGAACGTGCCCGAACAGGCCAACAAGAAAGATAAGAAAAGCATTTCCGCAAAGGAGAACGATATGCCAGAAGCAAATGAGAACAACAACAACGAGCGTCGCAAAAAACTGATGAAGCTCGCGAAAGTAGCGATGATGGTGACTCTACTGGCGGTGGCCGGAGGCGCGATTTGGTACTTCTTCATTCGCACTCCGAAGCGTCCGGAGAACCTGATCATGGTTAACGGTCGCATCGAAGGCGACGAATCAGCGGTATCCAGCAAGGTAGCCGGGCGCATTCGGGAAATATCGGTGCGCGAGGGCGATCAGGTTAAGGCCGGGCAGGTCATCGCCGTAATTGACGACGAACAGGTTCGCGCCCGCGAAGATCAGGAGAATTCGAAGGTGCAACAAGCTGAAGCGCGCGTTCTGAGTGCGCAACAGCAGGTCGCCGTACTGGAAGCGCAGTTACAGGAAAGCAACATCGGCGTCCAGCAAGCCAAGGTTGATGCCCAGGGTCGAGTGACGCAGGCTGAAGCGCAAGTGGCTCATGCGGAAGCACAGTTGGCCCAGGCGCAGGCCGATTACAACCAGGCTCGTTACGACGAAGATCGCTACACCACGCTCGCCAATGATGGTGATGTGCCTGAACGCACTGGTCGTCAGGCCAAGTCCACCGCTGAAGCACATGCGGCTGGATTACGAGCCGCGCAAAAGCAGGTGGAAGCCGCGCGAGGCGCACTGACAATCGCCAAGGCAAACTTGTCGAACGAAGCCATGCGTTCATCGCAAGCCCTCGGGGTACAGCGACAAATTGTTCAGGCCAGGGCGGAGTTAGTGGCGGCGCAGGCAGAGACGGAACATGCTCGCGCCAGGCTCAAAGAGGTTGAGGCAGACCGCAACGACCTGCAAGTAGTAGCCCCGATCGACGGCACTGTAACCACTCGCTCTGCCGAACCGGGTGAAGTGGTGGCAGCCGGCTCGCCACTCGTATCCATCGTTGATCTAAATGCGGTTTACCTGCGCGGTTTCATTCCCGAGGGCGAGATTGGCCGCGTGCGCACCGGACAGACCGCGCGGGTGTTTCTTGATTCGGCACCTGAGAAAGCGATTGATGCAGTGGTGACCCGCATCGATCCGGAAGCCTCGTTCACGCCCGAGAACACCTACTTTAAAGACGACCGGGTGAAACAGGTGGTGGGCGTGAAGCTGTTGCTCAAAGGCGCGGCTGGATATGCAAAGCCTGGTATGCCGGCTGATGGCCAGGTCGTGGTCGATAAGCTGTAACCAACTGGTGATTAGGAGAACGGTCATGAGCGCAGTGCAGACCTTAGTTACACCCAATGTTATGCCGCCCGCATTCGAGCCGAGCCCGACGGAAACGGTCGCCACCGCCATCAGGATTCGCGAACTCAAGAAGAGTTACGGAGAGTTTGCAGCGGTGAAGGGAATAGACCTTGACATCGCGGCCGGCGAAATCTTCGGCCTGATTGGACCAGACGGAGCGGGTAAGACCTCAGTGTTTCAGATCCTCGGTGGGGTGATGGAAGCAACCTCGGGTGTGGCTGAGATGTATGGACAAAAAGCCGCCGACGCCCGGGCGACGGTCGGCTATCTGACGCAAACCTTCAGTCTCTACCAGGACATGACGGTTGCCGAGAATCTTACTTATGTGGGCCAGCTGCGGTTGCTGACACAGAGACAAATCGAAGATCGAGGTCATCGTTACCTGGAAATGTTTGGCATGGATCGGTTCCTGGATCGACTCGCGGGCAGTCTAAGCGGCGGTATGAAACAGAAACTGGCCCTCGCCTGTGCCCTCATAGCGGAACCACGGATCCTGTTACTCGATGAACCAACGACTGGTGTGGATCCAGTTTCGCGCCGGGAGTTCTGGGATACGTTAGCCGCCTTGTCGAACGAAGGAATGACGATGGTGGTAGCCACGCCATATCTCGATGAAGCGGAACGCTGTCACCGTGTGTCGTTGATGTACGACGGCTTGATTCAGGAGACAGGAACGCCGGCCCAGATTCGCGAGCGACTCGGTTTGCAGCGACTCGAAGTGCGCGCGGCCGACCTGGGCCAATTGGGTAAGGCGGAAGATGTATTGCACGACATACCTTCAATCAAGGATGTGCAGCGTTTCGGTGATCGCCTCGATTTGATGGTGGCCGACGTGACTGTGGGCGAACGGACTACGCGTGCAGCCCTGGCAAACGCCGGTATCGAGGCCGGTGAAATAACGACTGGTGCACCGACATTAGAGAACGCATTTGTAGCAAAGTTGCGCGAACTTGGGGGCGAGTTGAAGACATCGCCTTTTCCTCGTCGTCGTCAGTTTCGGCAACGCCCCGCGGGGGCAATCGCCATCGGCGCAGAAAACCTAAATAAACGGTTTGGGAGCTTCAACGCCGTGAAGAACATCAACATTGAAGTTAAGTACGGCGAGATTTATGGACTCCTGGGCGCAAACGGCGCGGGCAAAACCACGACCATTAAGATGCTCTGCGGTTTGATTGCTGCCTCGAGCGGAAAAATGCAATTGGCGGGTGAGAGCGGCAGCTTGCGGTCGAGCTTTGTGCGGCAACGCATTGGCTACATGTCGCAGAAGTTTTCCCTGTACGACGATCTGACGATTGCAGAGAACCTCAATTTCTTTGCCGGGGTTTATCAAGTACCACGCGAAGAGCGTGAGGAGAAGAAGCAATGGGTGCTCGAAATCTCCGGACTCGAAGGCAAAGGCGATCTGCTGACCGGCAGTTTGCCCGGCGGTTGGAAACAGCGAGTGGCATTCGGAGCAGCGGTGATGCATGAACCGAGTGTCTTGTTCCTCGATGAGCCGACCTCCGGCGTCGACCCGCTCGCGAGACGCGCATTCTGGAAGATGATCAACAGCTTTGCCGATCGCGGCGTGGCGGTGCTCGTAACAACGCACTATCTCGAAGAAGCTGAGCAGTGCAATCGACTCGGTTTCATGGTGGCGGGCGAGCTCGTGGCGGAAGGAACACCGTCGGGAGTGAAAGCCGCCCAGGGTGGACAGCTGCTGGAATTGATCACTGACCAGCCACAGGAAGCCGCTGACTATCTAAAACGAACTCGCGAGCGTTGGCGCGTATCGCTCTTCGGTGATCGACTGCATGTGGTAGTTGACAACGATCCGGCGGCAGAGATCGCGCAACTGACCGGGGAGTTGAAAATCCAAGGGATTCACGTGCTGCAAGCTTACGAGACGCCGTACTCACTCGAAGACGTTTTCATCCATATCGTGGAAAAACAACAGGCAGCAAATAGAAAGAAATAAGAGAGCGAGGCAAGTTCCATGAAACGTATCCTGGCCCAAATACGCAAAGAGCTGACTCAGTTTTCCCGCGACAAGTTGACTGTCGCGCTGGCGCTCATTCTGCCGCTCGTTCAGATGTGGCTAATTGGTACGGCGGTTTCGCTGACAGTGACCGACCTGCCCGTTGTCATTCAGGATTGGGACCAGTCGGCCATGTCGAGACGCTACACGGACATCGTCAGATCGTCGCTGACGTTTCGCGTGGTTGAACTGCCGATCACTGAGTCGGGCGAGAGTGCGCTTGATAAAGCTAAGGCGAGAGCGGCGATCATCATTCCGGCGAAGTTCGAACGCGACCTGCAGCGAGGGCTGCAACCGGAAGTTCAGTGGTTGATCGACGGTGCTGATGCGAATACTGCCAACATCATGCGCGGCAATGCGGCCGCGCTCACGCAAGCTTTCAATCAGCAAACAGCAGCCATGAGCCCGGCGATTCAGCCGCGCATGCGCTTTTGGTTCAACCCGGGCAACGATTCGGACCAATACATCGGCCCGGCGGTGTTTGCGGTTGGTCTCGCGCTCTTTCCGCCGCTGCTGGTGGCATTGGCGATGTCGCGAGAGGGTGAACAGAAGACGATTTTGCAAGTTTATGTGGCGAGTATTAAGGCGCACGAATACCTGGCGGGAAAGATCATCGCCTACATGTT
>DATFRK010000610.1:0-5141 GCA_035263325.1 Pyrinomonadaceae bacterium
GGCGACGCACCCAGGTGCCGGATAAACAGTCGCCGCAGATGTCGCGCGCTGACTCCCAGGCGTTCCGCAATGCCCTCAACACCTAAGTCTTCTAAGCCACTCTCCACGATCAACCGTAAGCCTCGCGAAACCGTGTTCGAAGTTCCCAACCAGGCTGGAGTGTCAGGCGAACATTCCGGCCGGCAACGCAAGCAAGGACGGAAGCCAGCTTCTGCCGCCGAGGCGGCCGTAGGAAAGTAGCGGACGTGTTTTTCTTTGACTGTTGGGACGGGACAAATTGGACGACAGTAGATTCTGGTGCTCAGTACACCAATGAAGAATTTGCCGTCGAAGCGTGCATCACGCGACAGCCTTGCTCGCGAACAAACTTGCCAGTCCAGCATCGTCACTTTTGCAGGTCCACAGACTTATCACGCATCGTCGTCGTTCTTTCGAGTTATGTTCGATGCGATCAGCGAAGCTGGAGTTTCCGGGCCCGATCACTGAGTGCGCAAAACGCTCGCCGATAGAGGTCCGCAAACGTCCAATGCGAAAAGGTCCATTTCGTTATTGTCGCCGATTATGTTCGGAACAATCGTCGCTAAGTCGCGCTATTCACTTTTAAGGAATTCCTTTCCAATTCTTCGCACTACAGCGCTGGTCTTTGCTTGTGCGGTTTCGTTAATCGTGATCGACCCATCGACTGCGCAACATACTTACGCGGACGAGATGGACCGTTCCATCAAGCCAGGTGACGACTTCTATCGTTACGCCAACGGAGGCTGGCTCAAAACAGCAGCAAAGCGCGCGGTGCAATCGACCTACGATAACCGGGCAACATTAACGGAGAAAACAAACCAGCGCGTACGCGAGCTCATTCAAAACGCAGCCGCGTCTCATCCAAGCAAGGGCAGCGTTGCGCAAAAAGTAGGCGACTACTATGCCAGCTTCATGGACCAGGACGGCATTCAGGCCAAAGGGCTGACACCACTGAACGACGAAATGGAATTGATCTCAAAAATTATGAATAAGGAGTCGCTGTCAGCCTACCTCGGCACCACGCTGAACACCGAGGTTGATGGACTGACAGCCAACTCCGACCATATTTTTGGTGTCTGGATCAACCAGGGGTTTGCAGACTCGAAACACAATTTCCCGCACCTTTTGCAGGGTGGCCTGGGAATGACCGACCGCGACAACTATCTTGACTCGTCACCCAAAATGGACGCGTTGCGCGTTCAGTATCAGGCACACATCGCGGCGATCTTGAGACTGGCAGGTGTCGCAAACCCGGAGCTCAGCGCGACGCGGGTCTTGAAGCTCGAAACCGGGATCGCTCGTTCCCACGCTCCGGACAGTGATGCCGCCGATGTCTTCAAGCAGAACAACCAATGGAAGCGCGCCGACTTTGGCAACAAAGCGCCGGGAATGGATTGGGACGCTTACTTTCGAGCGGCCGGACTTGCCAACCAATCGACTTTCATCGTCTGGCAACCTACGGCAGTGATCGGTACTTCCGCCCTGGTTGATAGTGAAGGGATTGATGCGTGGCAGAACTATCTCCGGTTTCACTTGATCGAACACTATGCGAGCGCTTTGCCGAGTAACGTAGCCAACGAAGATTTCGCTTTCTACGGAACGATCCTGTCAGGTGCGTCGCAAGCGCCGGACCGCAGGAAGATCGCCATTGACGCCACCAACGCTGCCGTGGGCCAGGCAGTCGGGCAACTTTACACCGAACGCTATTTTCCACCCGAAACAAAGGCCAGGGCGAAGGCCATGGTCAGCGATCTAAGGACTGCATATCGTGTTCGTATTTCAAATCTCACCTGGATGTCGCCGGCGACGAGGAAAAAGGCGTTAGCAAAGCTGGCCGCGTTGACAATTGGCGTCGGCTACCCCGACAGGTGGATCGACTACACCACGCTCCTTGTTGCGCGCGACGATGCATTCGGCAATATGCGCCGGGCAGAAGCCTTTAATCGTTCGCGCAACCTGGCCCAGCTGAAACAACCCGCTGATCCAGCCGAGTGGCGCATCGATGCGCAAACCGTCGGTGCGGTGATAATGTTCACACCCAATTCTGAATTCTTTGCAGCCGGCATTCTGCAGCCACCATATTTCGACAGCAGTGGAGACGCAGCCTCCAATTATGGATCGGCGGGTGCGGGCATGGCCCACGAAATCAGCCATAGCTTTGACGAACTGGGGAACATCTACGACGATGAGGGCCGTCTCGAAAAGTGGTGGACTGCCGCTGACGTCGCCGCGTATCACGCTGCGACGGCAAAGATGGTGGCGCAATTCGATCGTTACTGCCCGCTCTCTGATCTTTGCGTCAATGGCAAGCAGGTCTTGGGGGAAAATGTCGCGGACCTGGCGGGATTGCAGGTGGCGCATGACGCTTACCTCCTGTCGCTGAAGGGGAGGACCGATGTTGTGATCGATGGGCTGAGTGGGGAACAGCGCTTTTTTGTGGCGTTCGCTCAGAGATGGCGTAGACTTCAAAGCGACGCAGCGTTGCGCCGGCAGATCAAAACCGACATCCATGCGCCGGGGGAATATCGCAGCGATACCGTTCGCAATGTTGAGGCCTGGTATAAAGCCTATCAAGTCACCCCCGCCGACAGACTATATCTAAAGCCCGAAGACCGCGTCGCGATCTGGTGACCTCACATGCGTATTACCTTTGTGGAATGGCCCGACGCGCTGTCGACGACTGACTCGCAATGGGATGAGTTGAAAGACTACGTCAAAGCTGCACGTGCAGACATCCTGATCACCAACGAACTACCGTTCGGCCCCTGGCTTGCGGAGAGCCGCGTCTTTTCAGAGGACGAGGCTCATCTCAGTCTCCGCGCTCATGAAAAGGGACTTGAGGGATTGATCGATCTTGCTCTTCCCGCTGTGATCTCATCGCGCCCGGTGTGGAACGGAAAACGGCTCGCCAATGAAGCATTCGTGCTTGAGAACGGGGCCGTCCGTCCCTTGCACCGAAAACAGTATTTCCCTAACGAGCCAGGCTGGTTTGAAAGTGAATGGTACTCGGGCGATGCTACGGGCTTTGGCGTGACTGAGATACTGGGGATCAAGGTCGGTGTGCTCTTGTGTACGGAGGCTATGTTCAACGAGCACGCTCGCGCCTATGGAAAGCAAGGGGCTTCGCTCATCGTCATACCGCGGTCGTCAGGAATAGACACCAAGTCCTGGACCATCGCCGGCGCCATGGCGTCGCTCGTTTCCGGCGCTTACGTTGTCAGTTCAAATCGCGTTGGCCCTTCCCGCGGCGGCATGTTCTTTGGTGGGGTCGGCTTCGCTTATGCACCACCCGGGGATCTGCTGGCGCTGACATCCGTGGCCCATCCGCTGCAGACATTGGAACTTGATCCAGAAGTGCCAACGCGCGCGCAACTTGCATATCCCTGCTATGTGCCTGAGCTTCAATGAGTGAAGCTTCTTGACCTTTCTTTCGCGCCAAGTCCTCCCGTTCGATCTCTGCCTCTCACCGTAATGAACCGGAATCGGCAAATCATTGTTCTCAGACTTTGTGATGTTTTTCCAATTCACACCACTCTGATTGAAAGATTCGATCCCGAAGAGTTTTCCGGGACTATCCAGATCGTTTCGCGGAGTGAAAATGTCAAACCATAATACTCGTAGGATTCTTAGTCGCCTTTGCCAGGCAATCGTTTTACTTACCGCACTGCTGTGTGTTTCCGCAGCGGCATTTGGTCAGAGCGTTGTGACGGATGACGCGTACATCAATAAAGTGCCCAAAGACACAGATTCAAACTTTGGCACAAATCCAAACCTCTCCGTCTCACCAACCAGCACGGCCTACCTTAAATTCAAGCTGAGGCCAAACCTTCCCGTCGGTACGCAGAGTTCAGATGTCTCGAAAGCAACTCTGAAGATCTATGTCGGCAACGTTCTAGCGCCCGGCACGATTGATGTTTTTCAGTCAGCTGACAACTGGAGCGAGAAGGACCTTACGTGGAGAAATGCTCCAGCACTAGGCGATCTGCTTGCGACAGTTGTTGTTGACCAAAACACGAAAAGTCAGTTTCTATTGATCGACGTCAGCAACGCTGTGCGTCAGTGGCTCGACAGCTCAACAAACTACGGCTTTGCGTTCGTAGCACGCGACGCAACCTCCGTTACCTTCGACAGTAAGGAAAATTCGCAAACAAGTCATGAACCCGAATTGATTGTCGCGCTAAGTAGCAGGATGGGTCCTCAGGGTCCGCAAGGTCCTCAAGGACCTGAAGGTCCGCAGGGGCCCCAAGGTCAACCGGGTCCGCAGGGGCCGCAAGGAACAACGGGCGAACGCGGCGAGGCAGGCGCGACGGGCGCAACTGGTGCCACTGGCGCACAAGGACCAGAAGGACCTCGTGGGCAACAAGGACCTCCAGGACCGCAAGGCGAAAGGGGCGAGAAAGGTGATACCGGCGCCCAGGGTCCTCAAGGTCCAGTTGGACCAGCAGGGTCAGCTGACGAATTCGATCCAGCGTTGCTCGCTCTTGGCCGTTGGGATCTGTTGCGACCTCTACCGATAAGTTTCGAGATGACTGATACCGGGATAGGTGTGGCGTTCGACGGGCAAAACATCTGGATAGCCCACAACCACAACGATACGGTCACAAAGATGCGTGCCAGCGATGGCACTTTGTTGGGAACGTTTGCGGTCGGTTCGGCTCCGCAGGGTGTTGCGTTTGATGGCGCAAACATCTGGGTCGCTAATCTCAACAGCAACGATGTTACAAAACTCCGTGCCAGCGACGGCGCCTTACTCGGAACCTATCCCGTTGGGGTCAGCTGCAACAGCATCCTTTTTGATGGACAAAATATCTGGGTCTCGAGCACTGCTGGCAACCGAGTGACGAAGCTTGGGCCAGACGGGACCTTTCTCGGCAACTTTGGTTCGGCAGGCCCACGCGGCATGGCTTTTGATGGGTCGAATATATGGATCGCTAATTCCACCGCGAACACGGTCACAAAACGTAGAGCTTTTGATGGTTCGTTACAGTCAACTTATCTCGTAGGTAATTTTCCCACCGACGTCGCGTTCGACGGACGATACATTTGGGTCACCAATTGGAACGGCGGCAGCGTCACGAAAATATTCATGGGTGGCGGCGGCGGGGGTACTTACCCGGTAGGTG
>DATFRK010000611.1:0-3138 GCA_035263325.1 Pyrinomonadaceae bacterium
AGGTTTGGAAGGGGATCAGGACAATACTGAGGAATACTGATTTAGACTGTGAGAAAGCTGTAGCCAATGGCTTTTCTAAAGCATTTACCCGGTTCTGAGTGTTTTCCGGTTTTCTCAAATCGTCTCAGCGACGGCAGCAACGGCTTCAGCGTCCGTTGCAGTTCCGCTTTGCATTGCGGATGCGAGCGTGGCGTACACGTTACTCCAGGCTGCTTCCACGTCGGGTGTGAAGGCGTCTCCCAAGCCTTTCTGCAGCGTCCAGAGAAGCGCTTGTCCAACTGTGCCGTAATCTTTGTCTCGAACCCCATAGGCGACGTGTCGTGAGCCAAGCGATCGCACCACCGGCAGAAGTTGCTCCATCCGATCAAGGCTGCTGACCGCAAGTGCGAGCATTTGCATTAGTTTGCGGCCTTGCTCGCTAAGGTTTCCCTTGAAGAGCAATTCAAGATCGGGGTCGAGTTCGAAGAGTCGAGCGTAGAAGAGTTGGGCGGCGGTCTCAGCGATTGGGGCGACCTGCTTGAAGCTATCTTGCACCAGTTTGATCTGTTGCTTGGTCACGTGATGACGTCCTCCTGATTTTATTTGGGCCGGGTCACCGGCCCGCCTTAATCCTTACCCTGGGCCTGCCCATTCTCCGAAGGCCGACCGGCCTTGGTGGTGAAGCCATGTCTATTAAGGCGTAAATCAAGCGCGATTTGGGTCATCACTGGGCAAGAAAATTTGGTGAACTCAAAGGCAAGTAGGACATCCTAATTCCGCCGCCTGCGTCGCTTTGTAGTCAATCGTCTACTAGCCTTACTGCTGCTCCGCAAACGTACGCGAAAGCGACGAACCTTCGCCAGGTTTCCGCAGTCCTCCATGTGGCACCATTGGCGGCTCCTATTTCGGCTTATATCTTCAAACAGCCAACCGCATTCTTCACCGCCGCACTCCCGTAGACGCGACAGGTCTCCCGTGTTCAGGAAGTCAGCAGCTGATTGCGCGATGGACCAGAGCATCCGATCGAGCGCAGTCTCTCCACCTAGCAACTGCCACTGAAAGCCGTCCTCAGTTCTAACCAGCCTCTCGTTTTTTCGTGCTTTCAGTAGTTCAGCATTCAGTGCCTCAAGGTCAATACTCTGCGGCACGCTCTCCAACATCGTTGCCATAAAGATGTGGTGGAGTGCTTCCCGCAAGGCAACAGCCCGGTGCAATACACTGTTTGCTGCAGCTGGTTTTTGCGTGCTTTCCTTGATCAATCGGGCAGCTTCTGCCGCTGTGACGATGCCCGAGTGCCGGCTCCACGCCACGAGATCTGAATAGTTTTTGAGCTTGTCACCTAAAAGCACGCTATTGAGTCGCTGTGATTTCCCTGGCGACGAATCGTGCTTGCGCCCGTCGACGGTGTTGACAAAGTCCAGGCACAATCGACCTCCGACCAGCTTCATCTCCGCCGCGGATGACATCTCTCCTTTCATAATCTCCGCCCCGTTTGACAGGTGCTAATATCTTTCTTAGGATGTAACCTCCGTTTAGCATAATAGCTGGTTACGAGCGTGATGGTCAATTTTGTGGTTTATTTGAGGGGCAAATGCTTTCGAACCAAAAGACAAATCCCCAGCCTCTGAGGCGCGAGAACCGGTTACTGGTGGTTGTGGCTTTCGCTTGCATTTATGTGATTTGGGGATCCACTTACCTGGCGATCCGCTACGCCGTGGAAACCATTCCGCCGCTGTTTGTTGCCAGTTTCCGCCATTTGATTGCCGGTGCCTTGCTGTTTGGCTGGTGTTGGCGTCGCGGACTTCGTCCCGTCCGGCAGCAATGGTTCGCGAGTATTGTGCTCGCGGTCTTATTTTTCCTGATTGGTCATGGCACGTTACATTGGGCCCAGCAAACTCTTCCTTCAGGCATGGCTGCACTCTTAGTAGCAACCGAGCCGATCTTTGTCGCCATCATCGTCATGGCTACTGGACGTGCCCGGATTACCCTATCGATTTTGATGGGTGTCTTGCTCGGCTTAGGCGGCGTTGCTTTGATCTTTGGCGCCGACGTCCGGACTGGTCGCACCGAGATGATGAATTCCCTCGTCGTTCTGATCGGTACCGCATCCTGGTCCATCGGCATGGTTTATTCCCGCAGTGCAGCGTTGCACCCCGACTCCCATATGGCGGCTGGGATGTCGTTACTTGCTGGCGCAGTGCTGCTATTTCTTGGCGGGACGATCACGGGAGAGATAGCGAGTTTTCACTTGACCGCTATTTCGCTGAAATCCCTCCTGGCGCTGTTATACCTCGCTGTAGCGGGGTCTCTGGTTGCTTACTCGGCGTATTTCTGGTTGTTGAAGCGATTTCCCCCGACACTTATCTCAACTCACACTTTTGTTAATCCCCTGGTCGCGTTGGCTCTTGGCTGGGCTATCGCTGGAGAGGTCCTGGCGCCTCGAGTTGTAATTGGAGGGTTGATCGTAATTGCGGCGATTGCCTGGATGAGTCGAGTGACGTCTGAAGAGGCCGAGGCCTCCAAAATCCCTGAGCCGCGCCACGCTTCCACTAGCGAGCGCGGTACATCCTGGACCACGGAAACTTAGACATCAAGTTTGAAAGCCCATACGTTCGACCAGGTTTGTGAAACGAGGGTCACTACGCGTCAGATCCCAAAGCGGTTCATCTTTGAAAAAGACTACGATGGCCTACGTAAGCAAATGAAATGAGGCTATGTTAAATGCCAAGATGGCGTTCTTAACTAGCTCCGCCGTCGAATTTGAACTTCTTTCTGGACAACGCCTCTGAACTTCAAGATCAAAGCTCAAAGAACTGACAAAAAAATTGCTCGCACGCCTTCCGACGTGCGAGCGAAGCAGCTTCGAACCAACTAATTATTTAAACCAAACACTGTCTGCCAACCACTTGCCATCCGTTTCGACCAGCGTTGTAAGTGTGCGACCGTTCTTCATCATGATCTTGGCAGTTTTCTGCCCAGCATCTTCAACCATTTCAACCGATGCGACTAGATCGTCGAGCGTGTAGTTCGCTGACTGGGCCTTTCCTTTTTCTACCGTTTCAGGTGTGACTAGGTCACGAAGACGCTCAGTCACACAACCCTTGAGCTTTTCGACGTTGCCCTCTTTTACCAGTTGAAATTGATAGGCGATCGAATCTT